>JBJKPL010000303.1:0-6579 GCA_046706345.1 Candidatus Sulfidibacterium sp. | reverse complement strand
GTTCCGGGACTGAATCCCATCAATAAGGCGCTGTACAGTAAATCGCCCAAACAGTTTGCCGAGAACATCGATCGGTTCATCCAGCACGGCTCTGTACCGTCCGGACCGCATCCTTCTCTGAAGATGTTTGGTTATGGCGATTCCTACAGCTTAACACAACCGCAGATTGCCAACATAGAAGCGTATATCCTGAACCTAAACCATGTAAACCGGGCCCAGATCGAATCGCCAGATTCGGCCCGATCGTTCTTCTATGTTACGCTCTACTTGTATCTCGGTCTGGTGGTGCTGATGATCCTTTTCTGGCAGAAAGCCAGAAAAGATAAGGCTACCGCAGCCGAAGGATCCGAATAAAGATCCTTTTCATCGAGGAATGAGATCATTCCGGAGTTAGAAAATTGAATACCCGCAGCCATTGGTTGCGGGTATTTTTTTGTCCCGATCCTGCCTGGAGCTTAAGATTAAAGTGAGGCCCTCTGCCATCACTCCAGGTGCCTGGGTTTGGGGCAAAAAAAATCCCGGCTTCGTATGTTACGAAACCGGGAAAGATCTTGTCTTCGGCGATACGGTCGCCGAAGGGGAGGGTTAAATATCAGAATGAAATAATTAACCGACCTTATTTAATGCCCTTGGCGTCTGCTGCGGTAGCATGACCATAATTGTTACCCCAGGCGTTCAACACGTAATTGACGACAGCCACAGCATCATCCACATTGCTGACCTGAGGAGGCATGGGCGTGCTGTAGGGTATTCCGTTCACGGTATAGGTTTCGGTTGAACCTTTCAAAACCTGCTCCAGCAGTTTTGTTTTGCTTGCTGATTTCAGGAAATCAGATCCTTTTAACGGAGGAAAAACCCCGGGAATTCCTGCCCCGGTCAGCTGGTGGCATTTAAAGCAGGTTTGTTCGTATATCTGTTTGCCTTTGGCGTTCGGCGTTGTTTTTTTCTTGCCGGGGACATAAATGGCGGCAGCGTTATCAGAAGCCGAGTTCGCCGGTAGGCTGCCGTATGCACTGTAGGTAAAAAAGGTGAATCCGGCAATTGCGAGAATTAGACTTAATTTTTTCATGATATTAGCGTTGTAGCAATGTTTAAAATAAGATTCGACATAGCCCCACCGGGGCTATGTCGAACAAAAAAGCATTTATTTATAAGATCCTAGAACAGGAACCAGAGCTGCAGATACAAGGTGTTGTTGTCTGAAGCATTGCGGTTTGTTCCGTCATAATTCGTTGTGGATCCGTCGAATTTTCCATAAGCGGTGTATTGCAGGGAAATCTTGGTGTTCTCCCAGGGCAGATAATCGATCTGGGCCATGACCGCGCTGCTGTTCGGACGGGGAACCGTATATCCGTAAAGCACGTTGTCAGAGGATCCGGAATAATTAATATAGCCCAGGGTGAAGTTCACACCGGGATGCAGGAAAAGACTGGCGTCCAGATTAAATTTGTTCAGTGTATTGGAGGCATTTTGACTTCCGGCACCTGCGAAAGTAGAATTCAGGTTCTGTTTTTCGTTGATGTAGGATGAATGCAGGGTGAACTGGCCCTTGGCAAACGAATATTCATATTGCAGGTCAAAGGCGAAATCCGTATAATTATCGGTGAGGCCGGAAATTCCTGCAGGATATAACTGTGTGGCCATTCCGTAAGTTCCCACTTCAAGGTAAGATTTTTCCCACTGATGCTGGATCGCTGCCCTCCAGTAAGGAGCCAGTCCTTTAACAGCACCAGCGATCGAGGCGTCGGGAGGCATGGCAGCTCCTAATTGTGCGGTACGGTAAGCACTGAATTCAAGATAAACCAGGTTGTCAATCAGGGTATAAGCACCCAGGCCTGCAACCGTACCTCCTAAATTTTCAATCATGGTGCCTGCATCGGGCGTCGGAGCCATGCCGGAACCGGTATAAGGATATCCCCAGGCCGGCGTGGAATTCCAAACGTCCTGTACCGTAGGATTGTTGTTCAGGGTGAAACCATAAAGGAAAGGGGTCTTTCCTTTTCCTGTATTTGCATAACGGACGTCGGTGTTGTCCATGCCGAAAGTACCGGATCCATCATCCAGCGTCAGCTGAATAAACGTTCCCATATGGGGAGAGATCTGGCCAGCATAAAACAAACTCATCTGCTGCGGAAATTCCACATCGTTGTTTTGAGTTCCCGGAATCGTGGTGGCCACATGGGTGTATCCTGTCTGGAACATGGCGGAAAGCGGCGCGATCTTCAGGAGCCGTAATGCCGTTTTTTCTGTCTTGGTTGACTTTTTCGTTTCTTTCTGTGTGATGGTCTTGATGTTGGTCATCGTATAACCATTTAATTTGAACTGTCTACCAAAAGCGGTGAGTTCGGGAAATACAGTGTGACATGCGGCGCATGACAACCCTGTTTGGCGGGCAAAACTTGGTACTGCGAAGGCAGATCCGGAGTTTGTTACAAAAAACATCAGGAGTACAAAACCTCCGATAAGAGAAAGGCTTTTCTTTCTCCTAAAAGGTACCATTTCACTAAATAAAACTTTCTTCATAACGACCATTTTTTATGATATTAAATAATTTAGGTTGATCAATCACCGGGTCAAAAGTAAATATAATGGTTTATCGTTGTCAAGGTGAATCCCCCGAAGCCCGAATTTTTCCTAGTAATTCTATAGGTAATCTATACTTAATATGCAGTTTTATAAATATTTAATCGTTAAATTAGACTAGTTATAAATTGAACAAAATTATACGATAACGTTTTAAATTGGACGGAATCAGGAAGTTGGAATCAAAATATTTAACATTTTTTCACAAATCATCCCTTTTCTGCCACAAAACAGTTCGGACGAGACCTCTATTTTTGGTTGGAGTCCCAGCTCGGATCCGTGTGGAGGCGTTGTTGGGTTCTTCTATTATTCTGTGGCGATTTATTGGGATCCGGATCAAAATAGAGGTTATTTTTTTATTTTTGATTGAAAATAAACCGGATGACGAAAAAGAGTTTTCTTTTGGTCACACTCCTCATGGTGGTTGCCTTTGGCACATCCCTGGTGTCTGCCCGTACCGTGCCTGACAGCTCAAAAGCAGCCGTGAACTTTCCGAAGACAGTGCTCATAAACCAGAGTCTGGATCGGGTGGTGAACGATCCGGATACCTCGCTGGTGCTGGCCGAAAAGATCTTGCAACTTCCCCTTTCCAAAGCTTCTAATCAAGAAAAGATCCATTTCTTTCAAATGCTCGCCGGGAAATTGGAAAGCGTACACCATTATAAACAGGCGCTGGCGTGTTACAAAATTGCCGATAGTCTTGCTGCGTTGAAGTTGGGCGAATCCGATCATCCCGGAACCAGGTCGACAGGACATGGTCTGCCAGAGACTTTTTATCTATTCGTGGCGCTGGTGGTCCTTTTTCTGTTGTTTTTCGGATATTCCGTGGCCGGATTTTTTAAGTTTAATGCCCGCCGGAAAACGCTTCAGGAGAAGCAAAACCGGTTGACCCATGATCTTGAAAGACTGCAATCGGAGCTGGATGAAAAGGTAAAAACCGATAGCCGTTCACTTCACGAAAAGTTGGAAAATCTGAGGGAAACCGAAGTGGCATTAAAATCCGCCCTGAAAAAAGCTGAAGAGGCGGCCTTTCTCAGAAACGCCTTCATTGCCAACCTGGGCTTCGATGTGCGTACTCCGTTGAACGGAATTATCGGCTTTGCCAACATGCTGGAAACCGAGCTGGCGGTTCAGGAAAATAAGGAACTTTATGATTTTGCTTCTTCCATCGCGAAAAGCGGGCACCGGTTGTTAAAGTTGTTAAACAATGTGATTGACCTGTCTTCCATCGAGTCCAACACACTGAAACTGGATATCCTTCCGGTTTCCCCCGAGGCGACCATTCAGAAAGTTTTCAATCATTTTTCCCCGCCGGCGGGTGAGAAGAACCTGATATTCAAATGTAAAATCGACCCGGAACTGAGGCCTGTGCTGGCAGATGAAAAATTCCTGGAAAAGATTTTGAGCCAGGTGGTCGACAATGCAGTCAAATATACCACCAACGGTTTTGTGACCTTGTCCGCGCTTTACGATCCGCAAAAGGATATCGATGTCATCGAGATCAAAGATACCGGGCCGGGAATTGACAAAAAACACCAGAATTTGTTGTTTGAGTTGGACGCCGTGGTGGACGGACAGCCTTTAAAATATGGAGAAGGCACCGGAATTGGTTTAAAACTTGTCAAGAGACTGGTGGATTTGATGCATGCAGGACTGGAGCTGGAATCAAAACCGGGCGCCGGAACAACGTTCCGGTTGTTTTTCCCGTGTAGTAAAAAGGCGGTTATTGAGAAGACGCAGCCCAGAGAAAAACCGGTTGAGGTGACCATGGCTTCCGAACTCGGCGATCTGGATATTTTTGTTGTGGAGGACGACCGTATGAACCGCATCATTCTTGAAAAAATGTTGAAGAATATGGGTAGTGTGAAACTGGCGGTCGACGGTAAGGATTGCATGGAGGTGGTCGACAGGGAAGCGGCGAAAAAGCACTTCTTCCAGATCATGCTTTTTGATATCAACCTGCCGGGGGATAAAGACGGGGTGGCCTTGATGAAAGAGATCCGGAACAAATATCCCGAATACCGCAAGGTTCCGTTTATTGCCCAGACGGCTTATGCCATGACCGAGGACGAAGAATTTTTCCTGAAAGAAGGATTCGACAGTTATCTTTCCAAGCCCATCAACCGCGATGAGTTGATCTCAACCATCAAGCAACAGTTTTCGGTGTTTTATCCACCGGCAACGAAATAATCCGTCCGGTCAAAAACTTCGCAGGTAAATATTTTCTGCCAGGCGGAAGAGAGCCTGTTTTTTTGCTTCGACCAGAGAAATCTGCCGGAGCGATTCCAGGGCTTTGTGGTAAAAGGCTTCCATTTGTTCGACCGTCTCTTCCCGGATTTTGCATTTTTCATAGACCGTCAGCATCCTTTCTATTTTCGTTTCGTCATCTTTTTCTTCCAGGATGTCAAAGATCTCTTTTCTCGTTGGCTCATCGGCCTTTTTCATCGCGACACACAGGAGATAAGTCTTTTTATTTTGAAGGATGTCACCACCGATTTTCTTGCCGAAAGTTCTCTGATCTCCATAGGAATCCAAATAATCATCTTTGATCTGGAAGGCCAGCCCCAGATTCATTCCGAAATCATAGATCTTTTGCAGGTCGCTTTCGGATGCCGGTCCCGTCAACGCGCCCAGTTTGAGTGATGCTGCCAGCAGGACGGAGGTTTTCAAGCGGCTCATTTCAAGATAATCCTCTACGGCGACTTCCGGAAGGTCTTCAAAATCCACATCCATCTGCTCTCCTTTGATGACTTCCATTGCCGTGGTCTGGAAAGTATTCACCAGATCATAATTTTGGATGGATTTGGCGGCCCGGTCTATCAGTTGCTGTGCCTGAATCAGCATGGCATCGCCGGTAAGGATGGCTTTGTTGATCCCGAATTTCTTGTGGACGGTAGGCTCATTTCGGCGAATGTCGGCCTTATCGATGATGTCGTCGTGTACCAGCGTGAAGTTGTGGTAGATTTCCACGGCAGCGGCGGCTTCCAGGGCTTCTTCCAGCTTTCCGCTGAAAGCTTCGCAGGCGGTAAGTAACAAAACCGGCCGCAGACGCTTGGCTTTCATGCGCATGATCTGGAGGGCAGAGGGAAGCAATACTTCCGGGAACCCGCCAAAAGCCTTGTCAAATAAATACTTTTCAAACAGAGTTTTTAATTCGGACACCGAATGGGCTTTTTCGTGAGATCGTTCCATGGGAATTATTTAAAGGGATTGGACAATATGTACCGGATATTTTTTTAGATGGTTTTGTGCTTTTTTCCAATCTGGGGTGAAGCCCAGGATCATGCCACCGCCGCCCGATCCGCATAATTTCAGATAATAATCACCGGTTTCGGCCCCCTGGCTCCATACCGTTTCGAAGCCTTGTGGAACCATGGGCTTTAGCAGGTCAAGTGTCAGCAGCGAAAGTTTTTGAATGGGTTGGTAAAGGGAAGCTTTCTCTCCGGCGATCCAATGCCGGATGCATTGGTTGGTTGTGGGGATCAGTTCCTGCTTCACGCGTTTCAGAAAGGCGGCTTCCCGGCATCGCTCCGCAAAATTGCTTACCATTTTCTGGGTTTCTCCCTGTTGTCCGCTGTCCAGAATAAACACAGCGCCCTGCGATTTTTCCCTGAAAGGATCGGCCGGAACGAGCGACAGTTCACCTCCGGCATGGATGGTGATGGGGCGTTGCAGATAACAGATCAAAGGATCCAGACCGGAACTCTTTCCGTGAAAATGCGATTCCATTTCAGAAAACAGCTGCTTCAATGTTTTCAGATCCGCTGTGGAATTTGTTTCCCTGGGAATGCGGTCCCTGCCGTAACGGGCGTAAACCGCTGCCACCAGCGAGCCCGAACTTCCCAATCCATAACCCAGCGGGATGTTTGTATTAAAAACCAGTCCGCGCTGGATGTCATTTTTGAAAGCGTTCACGTCCAGCGGAAGCTGAGGGAATCCTGACAGATAGTCCGAAAAACGGCGTAAATGGCTTACAGAGTCCAAACAGTTGGGGAG
>JBJKPL010000302.1:0-9853 GCA_046706345.1 Candidatus Sulfidibacterium sp. | reverse complement strand
AAATGATTTTTCTTTTGTAGGTAATGGTGACATTCAGTCCCCGCTGGTCGGGGTTTTCTTTAGCAAGAGCGTGAATATCAGGTACTTCATCAAATTCAAACAAGCGGTATTCCGCCGGAATACCTTCTTTTTCAAACTTCTTCCCAAAATATTCGCCCGAAAAAGAATGTTTCAATGTTTTCCCTAAAAGACCGTACACCTCCATAATATTGCCTAAACTATCCGATGGCTTACGCTGAACAAAAATACACTATTTTACCAAAGCCCCTTTTGATTTATATCAACTAAGGCAAACTAATTCAATATCATATACTAATTCCCTTCGCTTTTGGATTTTTTTCCCGCCAGCAGTTCCACGCCGGTCAGGGACAAAATCCCGATTATCATGACCATAACGGCCCAAAAGGCTTCGGCTCCAAAATGTGCAGGCAGGGTACTGGCGTAATGGATCACCACTTTATGACCGTGACGGATCACATCCTGGCCGGAGGGATCGGTTAAATATTCCGTCGTTTTCCAGGGCCACAGGACATTCATGGATCCCAGGATGAAACCCGTCAGCATGGCGATGGTCTGATCTTTATATCGTTTAAGAACCCACGAAAGCAGGTAGGAAAATGCAATCAGCCCGACGACGGCACCCAGTGCAAACGGGGCCAGAACAGCCAGATCCAACGTATTGATGGCATGAATGGCCACCAGCTGGTAATCTCCCAGCAGGATCAGCACGAACGAACCCGATAGCCCGGGAAGGATCATACTGCAGATGGCGATCACTCCGGCCAGAAAGAGATAACCCGGATGGGCATTTTCTGTGGCGGGATGGATCAGCGTGATCAGGGCGGCAATGGCCGTTCCGACCACCAGAAAAAACACCACGCTGAACCGCCATTTCTCTACGGCCCGGGCCACAAAATAAATGCTCGCCAGCACCAATCCGAAGAAATATGACCAGATATAAACGGGATATTCTCTGAAAAGAAAATCGAACAAACGAGCCAGGGAAACGATGGCCAGCCCCACCCCGATAAAAAGCGAAATCAGAAAATAAAGGTCCGTGGCCTCGGCAAACGCATTCCACTGTCCTCGAAGAAGCAGGCGCAGCGCTTTGAGATTAAACGATTTAAAGGCATTGATGAGCCTTTCAAAGATCCCGATGATCAGGGCAATGGTTCCCCCGGAAACCCCGGGTATGATGTTGGCTACCCCTACGGCGATCCCCTGAATGACATGTACGACATATTTTTTTATCATAAATTGTGTGATTTTCCGATTTCGGGTTCGATGGTATTTTCCTTAATGCAACAAATATTTTATGATCCTGAGCTTTTTACCGTAAGGTGCGTAACGGACCGGCACATCGATCCAGCGTCCGCGACGGACGATGGGCTTGGCATTCGAAAAGGTTTTGAAACTTTCAAAACCGTGATATTTTCCGATGCCGCTGTTCCCCACGCCGCCAAAGGGCAGGCGGTTGCTGGCAATGTGCATCAGCGTTTCGTTCACCGTGACACCGCCGGCCGGTATGGCTGCAATGACTTTTTCCTGAAATCTCCTGTTTTTCGAGAATACGTAAAGAGCCAGCGGCCGTGGACGGCTGTTCACCATGCGAATGGCTTCGTCCACATCCCGATAAGCGATCACGGGCAGGATCGGCCCGAAGATCTCCTGCTGCATGACGGGTTTTTCAAAATCCGCACCTTCCACGATCGTCGGTTCGAAATAACGTTCCCCCAGGTCATATTGTCCGCCGGAAATAACTTTCACCCCTTCGAGCAATGCCGCCAGCCGCTCCATATTGGGACGGGAAATGATCCTCGGATAATCAGGACTTTGCTGGATGTCCTCACCAAAAAATTGATGGATTGTATTTTCAATTTCCCTGAGAAGCGCCTCTTTGATGTCTTCATGTACC
The DNA here is from genome assembly GCA_046706345.1 of Candidatus Sulfidibacterium sp. Classification (GTDB taxonomy): domain Bacteria; phylum Bacteroidota; class Bacteroidia; order Bacteroidales; family F082; genus Sulfidibacterium. The sequence goes on along the minus strand of JBJKPL010000302.1, from coordinate 7,938 downwards.
AGCAAATAATCCGGGGCAATACAGGTCTGGCCCGCATTCAGGAATTTTCCCCAGGCAATGCGACGGGCTGTCAGTTTCAGATCCACTGCCTTATCTACGATACAAGGACTTTTCCCCCCCAGTTCCAGCGTCACGGGGATCAGTTTTTGGGCCGCCGCTTGCATGACGATCTTTCCGACCCGGGGGCTTCCGGTAAAAAAGATATGATTGAAATCCAGCGAAAGGAGCTGTTGTGATACCTCGGATCCACCGGTTACCACATGTACAAACGCTTCATCAAAAAACGAATTGAGAATCCGTTCAAGGGTGGCACCCGTATGTTCGGAAATCTCAGAGGGCTTTAAAATCACCGTATTGCCGGCAGCGAGGGCCCCGATGAGCGGTGCCATCAGCAGTTGAAAGGGATAATTCCAGGGAGCTATGATCAGCACGGTTCCATAAGGTTCATAGGTGATCCGGCTTCTGGCCGGAAAGCTGATCATACCGGTAGGAACCCGTTTGGGACGCATCCACTTTCTGAGTTTCTTCAGGTGGAAGCTGAGTTCCTCCATGACAAATCCGATCTCGGTCGCATAGGACTCAAACTCAGACTTGCGGAGATCCTGAAACAACGCATTGAAGAATTCATCTTCGTGCTCCCGGATGACCGATTTCAGTTGCTGCAATGCCTGTTTGCGGAAAGCAAAATCCAGGGTCTTCCCCGTCAGGAAAAATTTTTGCTGACGTTCCAGAAGTTCCTGAAATGGATTTGCTCCCATAACCTATCGGTTTTGTTAAACAAGATTTTTTAAGAACCCGCTACTGTTGGAGTTCTTCGGGCAAAAAATGCATGAATGTATCACCACGCAATCCCAGTCGCAGGGTCTCCAACGGGATGATTTCCACCGGGGCGATATTCCCCAGATTCACATTGGCGCCAAAGTGTTCAATAAACCAGGCTTGCTGTGATTTCTGCGGAGCTTCCCAGATGATGCTTTCAAAGGGAAGGTGTTTCGATATTTCACTGATCAGCTCAAAATTGGCTTTCCCGTTCAGGTCATAGATACCTACGGTTCCGCTTTCCCTGGCTTCGGCGATGGTCTTAAAAGATCCGGCTTCCAGTTCCGATTTCATCTGGCTGATCCATTGCGGAATGGGTATTTCCAATCCCGCGATCTTGGAGCCCACTTCGGATACCACGGTATAATCCCTTGACAGGATGTTAATGTACTCGCATTTTTTATCATGGGGCATGGTCATGGAACCATCGGAGATTTCCACGGCGTCAAAACCCAGTTTATCGATGTAACGGCGATAATCTTCAAACTGATTGCGGATGCAAAAAGCCTCGAACAAGGTACCGCCCGGATATACTTTGATCCCCTGTTTCTGATACAGGGAAATTTTCTTTTTAACATTCTGATTTACGTAGGAAGTACCGAAACCCAGTTTCATAAAGTCGATCAGATGCCCGGCGGTTTCCATCACATCTTCGGCTTCATACATTCCCAGCCCCTTGTCCATTACCATGGTAATTCCTTCAACCCTGGGTTTTTCGGGTCGCTTCGGAATAAAATTTAACTGAATATCCATTTTCATTTTATCTGGTATTAGTCGTTTGTGTCTTTATAAATCTCCACTATTTCAATGAACCGGGGCTCGTCGATGAGTTCGGGCAGGTATTCCAGTAGTTCGTCGTGTTTTTCAAAATCCAGCTTAAAAGCCTGTTCCATATTAAAATAAGAGTCTTCGATCCGGCCTGACCGGTAAAGATATCCTGCCAGGCGATACCACAGCGTGGCTTCCTCCGGATTGCTTTTGATGGCCTTTTCCAGGATCTCGATGGCCTTTTCAAAGTCGCCTTCCAGGGTAAAGATCAGCGAATAATTCATCCAGGCTTCGATGTGACCCGGATTGTTTTTCAGGATGGGCTGAAAAATTTCGGCAGCCTTTTTCAGCTCATTGATTTGCAGATACAATGCGCCGAGTTCGTATTTCAGGGATTCTTCTCTGGGGAAGATCTTGATGGCATCCTGATAATATTTAATGGCGGTCTTGGTTTTGTCCTGCCGCACCAGGATCCTGGCGACGCCGGACCAGGCATCCACAATGCCTTTGTCCAGGTCGATGGCCCGGTTAAAATTTTCGAGTGCCAGGGGCCATTCCTCCAGGTTCTCGTAACATTCGCCGATATAGCAGTAAGTCAGCGGATCCGGATCCTCGAGTTTGAATGTTTCCCGGTAAATACTGATGGCTTTCCGGTACTGGCCCATGTTACTGTAAGCATTGGCCATATTCAGATAGGCGGCCGTATACTGATCGTCGATGGCGATGGCAAATTCGTATGCTTCCACGGCCCGCTCGTAAAGATCGAGCATGCTGTAAAAATAACCCAAATGGAACCACGCATGTTTTGAATAAGGAAATCGTTCCAGGAAGGAAGCGTAAAATTCGGCCGCTTCTTCTTCCCGGCCGACGGTATCAAAAAAGAAGGAAATGTCCTGGATCACCTCTTCGGAATAAGGCTGCAGATCCAGCGCCTTTTCAAGATAAACCATGGCATTTTCAATATCGTCCATACTTTCGTATTCATAGGCGATACTCGACAATACATCGGGAACACGGTCGGAATCAAATTCCAGGACCTTTTTATAGGCTTCGATGGCTTCTTCGTGGCGGTCCATCAGTCCGTAGATCTCGGCCCGGGTAAGATAAATATCCTCGTCACCGGGTTCCAGCAGCTCCAGTTCATCCAGCAGTCGCAGCGCTTTCTCGTATTTTGATTCCATCGACAGCAAACGCACCTCTCTAATTGTAAAAGAATTGCAGCTGGGATGCTGCTCTTTTGCCAGGGCGATTGCCGTCCGGGACATGCTTTTTTTATGGCGGTCAAGATAATAATCTATTATGGCCTCAAACTCCTCGACGTCGAAAAAATGTCCTTCCCCGTTCTTAATCAGCTCTTCGAAATGCTCTATCAGTTCAGTAACATCTTTGTCAGACAGCCATTCAAAATCTTCATTCATAGATTCTAATTCTTCAGCAAAATTAAGATTAATACTTTTCTGAAAGTCAAAAGATTTTTAAAAAGTTCAACAGTCCTGTTGCTCCCCTGAAGGGAGGATCCTTCTCCTGAGGCAATTATAATAAAAAAGACGACGCAGGCCAAATTTATCCTGATCTGGCTTCCCCCTTCCGGACATCGTTCCCGGCGAGTTTCATTTTTTGCGGCCAGGATGTGGTTCAAATTTCTTTAAATTTACCAAACCAAGAAATGATTGACAACTTTAATTATTAAACTGATAAACAAGAACTCATGACATTAATAAAATCCATTTCTGGCATCCGGGGCACCATCGGCGGAAAAGCCGACGACAACCTGACGCCTCTCGACGTCGTGAAATTTACATCGGCCTTTGTAAAATTTCATCAGTCACTCAAGAACAAACAAGCCATTCAAATCGTGGTGGGGCGAGATGCACGGATTTCAGGCAAAATGGTGGAACAGCTGGTCATCTCGACCGCTTCCGGGATGGGAGCCGATGTGATCAATTTGGGATTGTCCACGACGCCCACGGTGGAAATGGCGGTCACAAAAACCCACTCCGACGGCGGGATCATCATCACGGCAAGTCATAACCCAAAGCAATGGAATGCCCTGAAGCTACTGAATGACAGAGGCGAATTTCTGTCCGACGCCGAAGGAAAAGAAGTCATTGAACTTTCGGAAGCCCTGGATTTCGATTTTGCAGGCGTGGAAGAACTGGGAACGATCACGGAAGATCACACCTTCTTTGACCAGCATATTGAGGCTGTGTTGCGCCTTCCGCTGGTGAAAAAAGATCAAATTACCAAGGCTGGGCTGAAGGTGGTGGTGGACGCCGTGAACTCCACCGGTGGGATTGCCATTCCACGATTGCTGGAAGCCCTTGGGGTTCGTGAGGTCGTCGCACTGAATTGCACTCCCGACGGTCGTTTTCCACACAACCCGGAACCGTTGCCTGAAAACCTGACGGAAATCTCCCGGCGGGTGGTGGCCGAAAATGCCGACCTGGGGATTGTGGTGGACCGCGATGTGGACCGGGTGGCATTTGTGATGGAAAACGGCGAGATGTTCGGCGAAGAATACACTTTGGTGGCAGTAGCCGATTATGTCCTGCAGCATCAAAAAGGCAACACGGTTTCCAATCTTTCTTCCTCCCGGGCCCTGCGCGAAGTAACGGAACAAGCCGGCGGACAATATACCGCTTCCGCCGTGGGAGAAGTCAATGTGGTGGCCAAAATGAAAGAAACCGGCGCCGTGATCGGCGGCGAAGGCAACGGAGGCGTGATCTATCCCGAACTCCATTATGGCCGTGATGCCCTGGTGGGCACCGCACTTTTTCTGAGCTACCTGGCGGAAAAAAAGAGGAAAGTATCGCAACTCCGGGCCGGTTTTCCCCAATATTATATTTCGAAAAACAAAGCCGCCGTCAGCAACGATAAGGAGGTCGTCAAAGCCCTGTTCAATAAAATCAAGGCCCATTATGCCCATTTTCCCGTCACCGACATCGACGGGGTAAAAGTGGACTTCCCCGATGGATGGGTTCATCTCCGGGGCTCCAATACCGAAGCCATCCTCCGCATCTATGCCGAGTCGACCAGCCCTGAAAAAGCGCAGCAATACGCAGAAGAGGTCCTGGCCCTGATATCCTGAAGAACCAGCGGTAGTTGAAAGGCCGGATCCGGGGTCAAACGGCAGATTTTTGTATCTTTACCAGACCAAACACAGGGGAATGGCAAAATCCAAAAAGAGAAAGCCGGTCTATAAGCTGGTAAAATTCAAGCTTTCCAAAAAACAGTTTGCCTCTTTGCAGCATTATTGCGAAGCCCGGAAAACCACGCCGACCAAGCTCATCAAGAAAAGCATCCGGTATTACACCGAAAATTTCTCGGACACGGTTCCGCCGAAGTTCTATGCCACCGCAAACCAGCTGGATATGTTCAAGGAGCCCGAAGAAAACGAAGACATCAATTTGAATTTATTCTGAAAAAAAAGGCCGGCTTAAAAGCCGGCCTTTACATTTTCCGCCGTTTGTTATTCGGCTGTCACCGTCAGCGTACTGATCTTTCTGCCGGTAGAAAGTTTGTATCGGATCTTTCTACCGGTGATAAATGCTTTCCGCGGTGGTTTTTGATACCTCTTTAAGTCAAAAAAGTCGCCGCCGTTGTCCATGTGATATTCAACGACAATCAGCGTGACTCTTCGCAGCATGCGGTTAGAACCCCGTTTGGTTTCGACTTCCCATTTCTTCATGTTGTTCTTGCTGCCTTCCACAAAAAGCGAAGTTTTGTGGCGGTTGCTTTTTATGACCTGAAATGTTAAACCCATTTTCGTAAAAGCATCGCTTACCGAAGAGATGTCCGACCGCACCAGTTGGTTGGCGATCTGAAGATCGGTCATGACCTCCTGCGCGCTGAGCATGCTTCCCGAAAGAAACAAAACAAGGATTAACAAAATTTTTTTCATGATGTTTTGGTTTAGACGCTTCAAATGTATGAAAATAAATGACTAACATGAAAAACTGTCAGCAGTTTCATGTTTTGGCTAGTTAAAATCCTTGAGGATGATCTTCCGTACACCGGCACTGGCGTAGGTTCGGAACCTACCGTCCTTATCCACCCAGATAAAGAAGGCTTCCAGGCCGGGATGGCTTTCCACGAAAGCCCTTGATTTCTCGTACCCCATTTCCATAAAGGCCGTGGCGTAAGCGTCTGCCAGTGCCGTATTCTTCGTCAGTACCGAAACACTTAACAACCGGTGTTGTATCGGATATCCCGTGTATGGGTCCAGCGTATGTCCGTAGCGCTTGCCTTTTATCACGTAATATTTTCTGTAATTTCCGGAGGTGGCCAGCGACATATTCTTCAGGGCCACCACAGCTTTCAGCGTTCTGGGTGCATCGGCATCGGGCGCCGGCTTTTCGATACCCACATTCCAGGGATCACCGTTGGGTTTCTGTCCGATTCCCAGCACCTCGCCTCCAATATCGATCAGATAATTATGGATGCCTTTGGATTCGAAAAATTTTCCCACCACCATATCGGAATAACCCTGTGCTATGCCGTTGAAGTCAAGCTGCATCCTGGGATCACTTTTTATGAGCTTGCCATTGACAATTTTAATTTTTTTATAACCCACAAACTGCATGATACTATCGATCACACGTTTGTCAACATTTTCAGGCCTGTCGTTATCGAAACCCCAGACTTCAGAAAGCGGTCCCACGGTCGGATCAAAGGCGCCCTGCGTCGAATCCGCGACTTGCATGGAATAATTGAAGTTTTCAATAAAATTTGAATCCAGCACCACATTGGGATCATTATTATTGACTCGGGTAATGATGGATGTCGAATCCCAGGGTGAAACCGAATGATTAAAGGCTGTAAGAATAGAATCGACCTGTGCGTGAAAATTCCTGTGTTGCGGATCGAAATAAAGCATGTTGTAATAGGTCCCTTGTGCTGTGCCCTGCAAGTGAACGGGCTTTTCCTCGTTTTTGGGAGCACAGGAGCTCATCAGGCCTGCCAGAAGCATGGACAGGGCCATCACCGTTAAATTTTTGAAATTCATGATATAAATCCTTTTCCGTTGAAAACTGTTACCAAAAAAACAGGCAAATGTATATGAAAAAAAAACATGGATTCTCTTTTGAAGAATCCATGTTCATTTTCTTTGTTAAGAGTATCAGCTGCCAAAGTCGTCGAAGCTGATCATTTCCGGCGGAACGCCCAGGTCGTCGAGCATTTTCATCACCGCACTGATCATCATCGGAGGACCGCAGAGGTAGTATTCAATTTCTTCCGGTTCGGGATGGTTTTTCAGATAGGAGTCATATACCACCTGATGAATAAATCCTGTTTTCCCTTTCCAGTTATCTTCCGGCAGCGGCTCTGACAAGGCCACCTGGAAGTCGAAATTCTGGTTTTCCTTTTGAATTTCTTCGAACTGATCGATGTAGAAAAGTTCTTTCAGCGAACGGCCGCCATACCAGAAAGTGGCTTTCCGGTCGGTGTGTTCGGTTTTAAAGAGGTGGAAGATATGCGAACGCATGGGAGCCATGCCGGCACCACCGCCGATAAACATCATTTCACGTTGGGTGTCTTTGATGAAGAACTCTCCGTAAGGTCCGGAGATGGTCACTTTGTCACCGGGTTTCCGTGAGAAGATGTATGAGGAACAAATTCCCGGGTTCACTTTCATGAAACCGTTTTTCTTGCGATCCCAGGGTGGTGTGGCAATACGGATGTTGAGCATGATCAGATTCCCTTCGGCCGGATGATTGGCCATAGAATAAGCGCGGTAAACCGGTTCGGGGTTCTTCATCTTCAGATCCCACATATTGAACTTATCCCAGTCATCCCGGAATCGTTCATCGATATCCATGTCTTTGTATTCCACTTCTATTTTGGGAACATCGATCTGAATGTAGCCGCCGGAGCGGAAATCCAGATTTTCACCTTCCGGCAGGCGCACCACAAATTCTTTGATGAAGGTAGCCACGTTGCGGTTGGAAACCACTTCGCACTCCCATTTCTTGATGCCGAAGACTTCCTTGGGGACTTCGATACCGAGGTCTTCCCGTACTTTCACCTGGCATCCCAGACGCCAGTGTTCCTGTTGTTCACGACGCGAGAAAAAACCGGTCTCCGTTGGCAGGATCGAGCCGCCGCCATCGGTAACACGAACCCGGCACATGCCGCAGGTTCCGCCGCCACCACAAGCAGAAGGAAGAAAAACTTTCTCTCCTGCCAACGTGGACAACAAGGAAGATCCGGGGTTCACCTCCAATTCATCTTCTTCGTTGATCTTGATCTTCACTTTTCCCTTCGGCACCAGCTTGGCCTGTGCATAAAGCAAAATGGCTACCAACAGCAGAATAACGAAAAGGAAAACCCCAATGCTGTGGGGTAAAATGG
>JBJKPL010000301.1:0-3431 GCA_046706345.1 Candidatus Sulfidibacterium sp. | reverse complement strand
CATATTTCGGATTTTGTTCTTCGAACAACGTTTTGACGAATTTTCCTGTGGATGCGTCATACTGGTTCATCCAGAAATGATTCTGGTCGCGGTTCAGGATGGCGGTGTAGATGTATTTTCCGTCCGGACCCCAGGTCACGGCGGTCAGATAGTGGTTCAGGCCGCCGAAATGGCCGGAGTCGGTATCCAGAAAAAGCGTTTTCCCGGTTTTAATATCATAAACCCCCAGCGTCACATGTTCGCTGGCTTCTCCTGCCATGGGATACCGGATAAAATGTACCTGTGCGATCCGGTGGTTGATCTCCACCAGCGGATACTGAGCCACGTGAGATTCGTCTTTGTGGTAAAAAGCAATTTTATCCCCGGAAGGAGACCAGAAAATACCTTTTTCAATCCCGAATTCATTTCTCGAAACGTATTGTCCGTTGACGAAGCCCGGATTTTTGTCGTCGGTGATCTGGGTGATCTTTCCCTGGTCCGCCAGATAGAGATTGTTTAGCATCGTAAACGCCACCTTCTGATGGTGAGGACCCATGGCCTGGTTTTGCGCCGTATCGGGAATCTGATTGAATTCCTTGATTTGATGGTTCAGGTAATCATAGGTATAATATTTTCCTTTCAGGGAAAAGATCGCCTGTCCGGGACTAACAAAAGAAAATCGTGCCAGTCGTTTCAGTGGCTTGATGCCGGCTTTTTCCAGATCCTTGTTAAAGCCCGAAAGATCAAATAGGGGGTTGACTTTCGCCGTTTTGGCATCTTCTTCAAAAAGCGCCTTGTTTTTGGCATACACAAAATGGTCCGTTCCGCCCAACCATTGCAGCTGTTGCATGTGGGCCGGGAATACCGCCGGATTTTGATACGCTGCATCGGCTGCAGTCAGCATTTTTTCCTGTGCGGAAACCTGAAGAAGGGAGGCGAAAAACAAGCCTGCCATCAAAAAAAGTAATTTTTTCATTTCCGATTAAGTTTTAGCGTCCATTAAATTTTAACGGGCAAACTTAGGAAAGTTTTTCAGAAATAGCAGGGCCTGGCGGCCGGAAGAAGCAGGAATACCGTTTTTTTCCGATCCCCATTCCTCCGGGATCAAATAAATGAAAAAATTAGAGAGCAGGCCTGGGTCGTAAATCGGTACCAATAATCCGCCTTTCATCGGGTTTCCTGAGGGAACGGCGGTTGATCCACCCTCAGAAAGGGAGCGTCATTGGCCGGCAACCCCGATGCCTGCTTTGTAGGTTGTTAATGCCCTTTCCCGGGCAAAAGCGTGTTCAACTATGGGTTTGGGATAGTCGGAAGTATCCAGCTCGGGGATCCATTTACGGATATAAGTCTGTTGCGGATCGAATTTCTTCTGTTGACTTTCGGGATTGAAAACCCGGAAATAGGGGGCGGCATCGCAGCCTGTTCCCGCCGCCCATTGCCAGTTGCCGTTGTTGGAAGCCAGTTCATAATCGAGCAGTTTCAGCGCAAAATAAGCTTCACCCCATCGCCAGTCGATGAGCAGGTGTTTGCAAAGAAAACTTGCCGTGACCATGCGAACCCGGTTGTGCATGGATCCGGTGGCATTGAGTTCCCGCATACCGGCATCGACCAAAGGATAACCCGTTTTCCCCTGCATCCAGCATTCAAATTCGGCTTCGTTGTTGCGCCAGATTACCCCGTCATATCGGCGGTGAAAATTCCGTTTTGCTCCAGCAGGAAAGTGATACAGGATCTGCATGAAGAATTCACGCCAGATCAGCTCATTCAAAAAGACCTCATGATCCCGGACACGTTGCACGACCTCCCGGATACTGACCGTCCCGAAACGCAGGTGCGGACCGAGTTTGCTGGTAGCATTCCTTTCGGGGAAATCTCTTTCTTCAGGATAATTCGCCAGGTGGTCCAGGTCGAAATCCGGCACGCGGAGCGTGGATTTTCTGAATCCGAGACTTTCCAGACCCGGAAAAGGAATCATAACCTGTAAAAAACCCGAATTTGCTCGCGACTGTTCCGGCTGTAGCCTGATGCCCGAAAACAGCTGACGCCATTTATTTTTATAAGGGGTATAAACAGTGTAAGGCTTTCCATCGTTTTTCATCACTTCGTCCCGGGCAAAGATCACCTGATCTTTGAAAAGGTTAAAGGAGATGCCCCGGGCGGAAAGCAGCGTTTCCACCTTTTTGTCGCGCCCAAGTGCATAGGGTTCGTAATCTTCATTACAGAAAACACCGGCGATGTTCCATTCTTCCAGCAGTTGTTCCCAAACCGTTTCCGGTGTTCCCTGCCGGCAACACAACGAGGATCCGAGCCCTGACAAATCCCGGTGAATCCCTTCCAGTTGCTCATAAATGAAACCCACCCGGGCATCATCACGCGGTAGCCCATCGGTGATGGTCGTGTCAAAAATAAACAGAGGGAGCACAGGACAGCCACTCTGAAGCGCCGCCCGAAGTCCGGTATTGTCTCTTAAACGCAAATCGCGCCGGAACCAAAATACCGAAATCTGCTGACCCGATTCGCGCAAGGTTGATGATTGCATGTTTCAAATATAAGGAATGCCTGTTTCTGTTAAAATCAGTACAAAAATAATGTATAATAAAATACAAAAATGAAATAAAATATAAAAAGTAATACAAAAAAGTAATAAAATAATGAAAGTTTCCTACTTTTGCATCGAAATATTTTAACCGATCCGTTTATGGCATTTTATCAGTTCAGGCAGCAGCAATTCATTCCGGCAGAAATAGAAGAGGTATGGGAATTTATGGCTTCTCCGGAGAATCTGAAAAAGATCACTCCCCCTTCCATGGGTTTTGATATTACAGGAAGGTCTCGTGATGGAAAAATGTATCCCGGCATGATCATCACCTATAACGTGAGGCCCTTGTTTGGGTTCCCGACACCCTGGATGACCGAGATCACGCAGGTCAAAGAGCTTGAATACTTTGTGGATGAACAGCGCTTGGGACCCTACAGGCTGTGGCATCATGAGCACCATATGGAGCCTCAGCACGGAGGCGTGCTGATGACGGATGTGGTAACCTACGCGCCACCCCTTGGTTTTCTGGGGCGTCTGGCCCACAAATTTCTCATCCGGAAAAAGCTGAAAGCCATCTTTGATCATCGGCTCACGGCCATGGAAAGATATTTTCCGGGCATTCGGGAAATAAAAAACTCCTGATCCGGAATTTTCTTTACCTTAATTTTGGGGCGAATTTTGTTACTTTGCAAAATAATACAGGGTTATGGATCTCGATTTTTTGTCGCATGAATTTTTTATGAAAGAAGCTTTAAGGGAAGCCCGTAAAGCTTTTGATGAAGATGAGATCCCGGTGGGCGCTGTGGTGGTTTGTAACAATCATATCGTGGCCAGGGCCCACAATCAGACCGAAAAGCTAAATGATGTGACGGCACATGCCGAAATGCTGGCATTCACGGCAGCAGAGGAACAT
>JBJKPL010000300.1:0-3886 GCA_046706345.1 Candidatus Sulfidibacterium sp. | reverse complement strand
TCGTAAAAGTTTGTCCTTGGTCAGTTCCGCGACCAAAAGCTCTTTATCAATCGGCGAGACAATTTTATCCATATACAATAATACTTTTGACAAAGATACAACAATCAATCTGTAATAAATTCCTGATGCGGGTTATCTTTAAGTAAATAAATATAATCCCGCATCGTGTTGGCCCACTGAGGTGGGGACTTCCTTTTATCGAAAGTCTGATAAGGGATGGGTTTGCCAAAAGTGATGGTTATGGTTTTATTTTTCTGTTTGTGAAATTCATCTACGAGATACAGCATTTCAATGTTGGTCTTGATCTTCAAAAATCCCCGCAACTTGGCCAGATTGTAAAAGAAATTGGTGTTCCTTCCGCTGATGTAAGTCGGGATCACGTCTCTTTTAAACCGTTTGGCCTTGGTGATGAAGGTGGGATGCCACACCAGATCCCTGATGATGCCTTTCTTTTTCCTCGAAACCAGGCCGAAGGGAAAATAACAGATCACCTGGTCGGAGGCAAAGGTGTCGTTGATGATCTGGATGTTTTCGGCATTCGACCCGTGTTTGTTGATGGGAATGAACAGCGGTTCCAGGTTTTTTACGTTCATCAGGATGTCGTTGACCGGAAAAACCAGGTCTTTTCTCTTTTTTCCCACCGTACTCATCAGGGCCAGCCCGTCGAGCCCGCCCAGCGGATGGTTAGAAGCAATGATGGCCCGGCCGTCGGTCGGAATGTTCTCGAAACCAATCACCTTCACCTGGGTGTGCATGAATTCCAGTACGCCGTCGATAAAGGCCAGTCCGGTGAGATGTCCGTATTGCTTCAGAAATTCGTTCAGCTCATCCTGGTGGATGATGTGCTTTAAATAACGGATGATGAACCGGGGCAGCGCTTTGCGCAGTCTGGGGCTCTTGTTCTCAATAACTTCCTCGATGTTAATATATTCCGGCGAGAAATTCCCTTCGGGCAGTTTGTTCTCCTGCATCGTTCCTTTGTTTTTTCATCACAAAACTAATGAAATTATGGTTTGAAAACCGGGGATCTACCCCGGGAAAAAGCCCCATTCGAGTTATTAACAAATTCGGGAGTGGGAAAATGTTGATAAATCCGACGCCTTGGAGGTGATTCTAAATTTTCAATTGAAAACCAGTCCGTTGTATTGAATTTTACGAAAATAACCGACAAAAAAGCACGTTAATTTTTCAACAATGTGGTAAATTGTGGTAAATAATGTCAAAATGTGGTAAATATAATGTATATTTGAGCCATAAAAGTGCCATTTAATGCTCAACGTTTTAGGAACTTACGAAGCCAAAGTCGATGCCAAGGGGAGATTCATGTTTCCAGCGCCTTACAAATCCCAATTGGGCGAGGAGGCGAAAAACGGCTTTGTGCTGAAGCGGAGCATTTTCAAAAAATGTCTTGAACTTTTCACGCTTGAGCAGTGGAAACAGGAGAGCGCCATGGTCAGCAAGCTGAATATGTTTAAAAAGAAGAACGCAGATTTTGTTACCAAGTTTATGGCTGGCGTCAAACCGGTCGAGATGGATGGTAATGGAAGGTTGTTGCTCCCCAAAGACCTCCTTAGCTATTGCGGCATCAAGAAGCAGATCGTACTCACATCAGTTGTAAACAGAATTGAAATCTGGGATAAGGAGGTTTACGAAGCAGCCGTAGATTACAATGCGGACGACTTTGCAAACCTTGCTGAAGAGGTTATGGGTGAGTTTGAAACTGAATGATAAAAATGTATCACAATCCGGTATTGCTTCATCAGAGTGTGGAGGGGCTCAGGATCTCTCCGGGCGGGGTCTATGTCGACGCTACTTTTGGCGGCGGCGGCCACTCGAAGCTCATGCTGGAGCACCTTGGTGAAAACGGCACTCTGATCGCTTTCGACCAGGATCCGGATGCGGCTTCCAACCTACCGGATGACGACCGGGTGCAGTTCGTCAATCAGAATTTCAGGTACCTGAAAAATTTCCTTACGCTTTACGGTAAGTCTTCCGTCGACGGGATCCTTGCCGATCTGGGCGTAAGCTCCTATCAGTTTGACGAACCGGGACGCGGGTTTTCCACCCGTTTCGACGGCCCGTTGGACATGCGCATGATGAAAAACCAGGGGAAAAGCGCCGCCGATGTAATCAACACCTATTCCGAAGAAGAACTGAACCTCATTTTCCGCCAGTACGGAGAGATCAAAAACAGCCGCTGTATGGCCCGGATGATCGTCGAACAAAGGAATATCCGGAGGATAGAAACCACACAGGAACTCGTCCGTGCGGTGGAAAAATGTGTTCCCCCGACCCAGAAAAACAAATTGCTGGCCATGCTGTTCCAGGCCATTCGCATCGAAGTGAACGAAGAGCTGGAGGTGCTGAAAGAATTCCTGGACCAAGCCGCAGCGGTGCTGAAGCCCGGCGGCAGGCTGGTGGTGAACTCCTACCATTCGCTCGAGGACCGGCTGGTAAAGAATTTTATGAAGACCGGGAATTTCGAGGGAGAACTGAAAAAAGATTTTTTCGGCAACAAGCTCGTGAGCCTGAAGCCGGTATATAGCAAGGCCATCGTTCCGGATGAGGAAGAGATCCGTCAAAACAGCCGGGCCCGATCGGCCAAATTAAGAATTGCTGAAAAAGTAGTTGTGTGATGAAAACAAACAGTCTGAAACCCAAAAAAAAGGAGAAGAAGGAAAAGAAACTTTCCGTACCTGCTGCCGGTCGCCTGGGGAAGGCTACCCAGGAGGTTTTGAGTGGCGGCGTCCTGGAAAAGGAAAGGACTTTCCGCCTGTTTCCCTTCCTGCTGTTCCTTTCTTTTCTGGCTTTTGTCTACATCACCAACGATTTTACCCTGGAAAGCAAGGTTCGTGAAATCAGCAGGCTGCAAAAAGAAGTAAAGGAACTACGATATGAATACATCTCGGTGAAATCGAACCTCATCACCATCAGCAAACAGTCGCAGCTGGCCAAAAGGCTGGAGAAGCTGGGAATCAAAGAAAACAAGGAACCGCTCAAGGTGATCCGGATAAAAGTAAACAAGTAAAGGGAACGTGGTGGAAGACAAGAATGACATATTATGGCGGGTATACCTCATTTACGGCTTCATGCTCTTATTTGGCCTGGCTGTGATCGGGAAAATCGTCTACATTCAGGTGAAAGAAGGTCCCGAACTGACGCGTGAGGCAAAAAAGCAGGAGATCCGCATTTTCGACCTGGAGGCGGCCCGCGGAAACATCCTTTCCGATGAAGGCGATTTGCTGGCTACTTCGGTACCTGTTTTCGAAGTTCGTATGGACGTGGGCAGCGAATACATCTCGAACGAGCTATTCAATGCAAAAGTGGATTCACTTTCTGCCTGTCTGTCCGGGCTTTTCGGGGATGCTTCTGCCAAAAGCTATCGCCGGATGCTGGTGGAAGCCCGGAAAAAAGGCAACCGCTTTTTGCTCATTCATCGCCGGGTTACTTACGATCAGCTGCAAAAGATCGAAACCTTTCCGATCCTGAGAAAGAAAGCTTACGGCGGTCTGATCACTTTTCAAAAAACCACCCGTGAACTGCCCTACGGCATGCTGGCTGCCCGGACCCTCGGCTACGATATTCCGCAAGAACATATCCGCGTTGGCCTGGAAGGTGCATTTGCCAAAGTGTTGCGCGGGAAAAACGGAAAACAACTGCGCCGCAGGATCAACCACGGCGCGTGGCTTCCGGTACATAACCAGATGGAAGTGGAACCGCACAACGGCCAGGATCTGGTAACCACCATCAATGTTGACCTTCAGGATGTGGCTGAGGAAGCCCTCCGCCGGCAAATGATCAAACATGAGGCCCGCATGGGATGTGCCATCCTGATGGAAGTGAAAACCGGCGACATCAAAGCCATCGCCAACCTGAAATATGATTC
>JBJKPL010000299.1:0-5844 GCA_046706345.1 Candidatus Sulfidibacterium sp. | reverse complement strand
TTTCCGATCCTGGTAAAAGCGGCGGCCGGCGGAGGTGGAAAAGTAATGGCCATGGTTTAGTAAGGCGTTGACCTTATGGATATTCTAGAAACTACCTCGCGGGAAGCCAAAAATTATTTTGGCTTCCCGCGAGGTAGATTCTAGAATATCCTTCAGGTCATCGCCTTCATAAACGATGCGCATTCCTTTTCCACCTCCGCCGGCCGCCGCTTTTACCAGGATCGGAAACGGAACCCGGCCTGCATTTATCAGCAACTCAGAAGGACTTCCCGTCACCCCTTCGGTCATGGGGACTCCCAGCTTCTTCACGAAAGCCCGTGCCTCGATCTTATTTCCCATCAGGCGGATGGCTTCCACATGGGGACCGATGAACACCAACTTTTCTTTTTCGCAGGCTTCCACCAGCAAAGGGCTCTCCGACAAGAATCCGTAACCGGGATGCAGGGCATCACATCCCGCCGTTCGGGCCACTTCCATGATCTTTTTCACATTCAGATAAGTATCCTGAAGTTCTTCTTCACCTATACAGTAAGCCTCATCCGCCAGGGAAATATGCAATCCTTGCCGGTCGGCCCTGGAATAGACGGCCACCGTCCGGATGCCCAGCTTCCTGGCCGATTTGATGATCCGTACTGCAATTTCACCCCGGTTGGCGATCAATATTTTCTTGAACAATTTCATAATCCGTTAATTTTTATCCGTTTGATTCCAGAAGGGGTTTCGCTTTTCCAGAAATGCCGACATGCCCTCCTGTCCTTCTTTCGAGGCCCGCAAATGAGCAATCAGCCTGGCGGTATGATCGAGATGATAATCCAGATCATTTTCCTGCAGGATCTCGCCGATGAGTTTTTTTGTTTCACGGACGGCACCCGGAGCCGCCGATTGCCATTCTGCCAGTATGCGCTGAAGCTGTTCTTCCATTTCCACTTCCTGGACCACAGCATTCACCAGGTGCCAGTGCAGTGCCTCTTCGGCCCCGAACCTTCTGCCGGTCAGCATCAGTTCCCGGGCCCCGAATTCACCGATCCGTTTGATCACAAAAGGGGCGATGGTAGCGGGTGCGATCCCCAGTTTCACTTCGCTGAAGGCAAAACGGGTATTGGTTTCGGCAATGACGATATCGCAGGCTGCCAACAGGCCGTTGGCACCCCCGAACGCACTGCCGTGGACCAAAGCCACCACCGGAACGGGACATTTGTAAACCGATAGAAACAACTGGGCCAGCTTTTGACCGTCTTTCACATTTTCTTCAAAGCCGAAACCGGCAATACCTTTCATATAATTTAAATCGGCACCGGCACAAAACGATTTACCGTTGCCCCGGAGGACGACGGCGCGCGGCAAGGGATCCGCTGTGGCAATGCTGCGGAAAGCGGCGGTCAGTTCGGAAATCATCGCCTCATTCATGGCGTTATGGACTTCCGGACGATTCAAACGGATGGTTACCACCTGATCAGTTTGTTCAAAAAGTAGGGTATGCTGCTGTGTATTGTCCATGATTTTCAGTAATTATCACATTCTGAAAATTCCGTATTTCTGTTCCGGGTATTTTTTGTTCAGCGACATGGCAATCCCCATGGCCAGCGCTTTCCGGGTATCCACCGGATCCAGGATCCCGTCATCCCAGAGGCGGGAAGTGCTGTACAATGCAGCCCCCTCTCTTTCGTACTTTTCCAGGATGGGGCGCCGCATTTTTTCAATTTCCTCTGCCGGCATTTCTTTTCCCATGGCCCGGTACTGATCCTGTTTGACCGTCACCAGCACCGTGGCCGCCTGTTCTCCGCCCATCACCGAAATCTTGGCGTTGGGCCACATGAACAACAACCGGGGGTCATAAGCCCGGCCGGCCATCCCGTAATTTCCCGCACCGAAAGAGCCACCGAAGATCACGGTGAATTTCGGCACGTTGGTATTGGAAACCGCATGCACCATCTTCGCACCGTCTTTGGCAATCCCTTTTCGTTCGAATTCTTTCCCTACGATGAAACCGGTGATGTTTTGCAGGAAGACCAACGGAATTTTCCGCGAAGTGCAGAGCTCAATAAAATGAGTCACCTTGAGAGCTGATTCGGAGAAAAGAACGCCGTAGTTGGCGATGATGCCCACAGGAAATCCCATGATGTGTGCAAAACCCGTCACCACGGTGGTGGCAAATTTGGCTTTGAATTCCTGAAACCGGCTCCCGTCGACCATCCGCATGATGATCTCGCGTGGATCCACCAGTTTTCTCAGATCTACCGGCGCAATGCCATAAAGTTCTTCAGGGTCATACACCGGATCTTCCGGCGTGAGGATATCGAGCGACTGTTTTTCACGAAATTCCAGATTTTCGAAAATATTCCGGCAGATCTTGATGGCATGGGTGTCATTCAAAGCAAAATGATCAGCCACACCTGACAGCGACGTATGCACCTCGGCACCCCCCAGTTCCTCGGCGGTAACTTCCTCTCCCGTGGCGGCTTTCACCAACGGAGGCCCCCCCAGGAAAATCGTTCCCTGTTCCTTTACGATGATGGTTTCATCGCTCATGGCAGGCACATAAGCCCCACCGGCAGTGCAGGAACCCATCACGATGGAGATCTGAGGAATGCCCAGGGCCGACATGCGGGCCTGGTTATAAAAAAAGCGACCGAAATGATTGGCATCGGGGAAAACCGTATCCTGCTCAGGCAGAAAAGCCCCGCCGGAATCCACCATATAGACACAAGGCAGGTGGTTTTCCATGGCAATTTGCTGGGCACGGAGATGTTTTTTTATGGTGAACCGCATGTAGGTGCCCCCTTTTACCGTGGCATCGTTGGCGATGATCACCGTTTCGCGGCCGTGGATCACCCCGATCCCGGTGACAATTCCTGCCGAGGGAAATTCGTCTTTATACTGCCCGTAAGCTGCCAGTGATGACAACTCCAGAAATGGAGTGTTGGGGTCGATCAACAGGTTGATCCTTTCACGGGCCAGCAGTTTTCCGCGCTCTTTATGCCGCTTGACGGAACTCTCGGAACCACCACCTGTGGTGCGTTCAAGAATATCCCGGTACTCATTCAATAATTTTAAAAACGCCGTTCGATTGTTTTTAAATTCATCGGAATGAACATCAATCTTAGTGGTTAACTTATACAATGTCGAGAAATTTATGTGTGTGTAATTATCCTCTTATTCTCCTGACCGGTCTCAACTTTCGGAGATGCAAGTTTAAGGAAAATAAGTCAATTTTTCTCAGTTTTTCTCTGTTTATAAAAGTATAAAAAGGCTAAAATCTGTTAAATCAGGAGGTACCAAAGACAGGCAGGAGTTTCATGTAAAAATATTTCCGTACTTTTGCCGCCGACAAAACAGTTCTTCTCTCATTCAAAACAAATTAATAGTTTATGCAGTATCCCAAAAAAGTCGTAATAGGAGATATTACCGTAAGAGACGGATTTCAGCATGAAGAAAAGTTTATCCCGACAGCAGCCAAGGTTTGGTTGCTGGAGGAGTTGGTCCTTTCCGGGTTCAGGCACATTGAGGTCACCAATTTCGGAAACCCGAAAGGCATGCCTCAGTTCCGGGATGCAGACGAAGTTTTCAGGAAGATCAGAAGCAGTAAACGGGTAAAAGACCAGTTACAGGATGTGATGTTTACTGCGGTGACCATTCGCGAAAAAGCCATCGAACGGGCCATTGAAGCCCGGAAAGAAGGCTACGGACCCGACCGGATCCTGTTGATGGTTTCCACCAGCGAATCACATCACCAAAAGAATTCGGGACTGTCGTTGAAAGAATATTGGAAGATGGCCGAGGAATGGATCCCGAATGCCCTTGATGCAGGGATCAAAGTAAACGGAACGGTCAGTACCATTTGGGGATGCCCCATCGAGGGGCCGACCAAAATGGAGGATGCCATCGACTTCACCAAACGTTGGTTCGACATCGGGGCGAATGACGTGGAGCACGCCGACCACGACGGTTCTGCCTCGCCCGACCGGGTGTATAAATATTTTTCCATGTTACTGGACAAAATCGACAATCCGCATAAACAAATCGTTCATTTCCATACCACCCGGGGTTGGGGACTGGCCAATGTGCTGGCAGCCCTGCAGGCCGGCATGACAAATTTTGAGTCGACGCTGGGCGGGATCGGAGGACAACCTTCCAATTTTGTGGACGGTGTCCCGGTGGCAGGAACGGGGTCTTATTATTACAACGACCCGAACGGCGTGGGATTGGTTACCACCGAAGACATGGTGGTGATGATGGACGAAATGGGTATTGAAACCAATCTGGATATCGACCGTATCCTGGAGACCGGAAAAATGGTGGAACGGATCGTCGGCCGCCGGCTGCGTTCCGAAACCATTAATCAGGGAAGGATCCCAAAATCAATGACCGGAAGATAAAACCTTAAATCACCTTATAAATTACACACTTAAAATTTTTCAAATCACGGTTTTTGTAACATGCATTTTACAAAATCCTTTTTACAAAAGAGCCTATGGAGAGGAATTTTTTGATGAAAAATATTAGGACCGTTTTTTTGCCCCTCTTACTCGTGATTGTTTTTATTCTCGGAGCCTGTAAGCCTACCGGCAACATCAGGCACGCAGAAAATATGCACATCATTAGAAAAACATCCACCAATCCGGACAAAACTGATTTTGTCTCGGAATATATCGTACCACAGAATATGGTGGATTCCATTTCGTTGGACAGCCTGTCTGTCGATCAGCGCAAGAAGGAATTCATCAACATCATGCTGCCGGCCGTGCTGGCGGTTAAAGCCCGGCTGGATCTGAAAAGAGAGCAGGTAATGGCACTGGAAGACAAAACGCATCTCTCGCCTGAGGACGAACTCTTCCTGAGCAAACTGGAGGCAAAATACAAAACGCAAAACCTGAAAGTCCTGGCCAAACGTCTCAGGACCTTTCCGGTCAGCATTGTGCTGGCCCAGGCCGCTATCGAGAGTGGCTGGGGTACGTCCCGGTTTTTTGAGGAAGCCAACAATCCTTTTGGGATGTGGGCATTCAGCGATTCGCATGCGCGCATGAAAGCACTGTCGGGACGTGACGGTAAGAAAATATATCTGCGGAAATTCAACAACCTGCAGTCGTCGATCGAGGCTTATTATGCCTTGCTGGCGACAGGAAGAACATTTCAGGATTTCAGGAACCTGAAAATGACAACCGACCAGCCGCTCAAGCTGATCCAGGCACTGAATACTTATTCTGAGCGGGGGACGGCTTATGTGAACGACCTGGCCAGCCTGATCGTCTCGAACGATCTGCAACAATACGACCACTACGAGATCGGGCCGGAGTACCTGGCCGAAGAAGTCAGTCAGTAAATAAAAAATCCCGGGTTAAAAACCCGGGATTTTTTGTCTATAGCAGGGAAGCCAGCGTTCCGGCATTTACCGGTCTGGGACCTTTGGGTGTTTCTTCCAGCTTGCAAGCCTCGTGATAAATGTCATGCTCGAAAAAGAGAATATAATCATTTTCGAGTGCTTCCTTGTAAAACCGCTCGCGGTCTTTCAAGGTTTGTAAGGGGCGGGTATCATACGCCATGATCCAGGGCATGGGAATGTGGGCCGTCGACGGCATCAGGTCAGCCGTGTAAACAACGGTTTTTCCATTCACCTTGATGTGGGGGATCACCTGTCCGTCGGTATGGCCGTCGTACATCTTGAACACAATTCCCGGAATAAATTCCCCTTCTTCCTCGATCAGCTTCAGATGGCCGCTTTCCTCGATGGGCAGGATGTTCTCTTTCAGAAAGGAAGCTTTCTCCCGGCGGTTCGGGTTTACGGCCCAGTCGTATTGTTGTTTGCTGGTCCAGTAGGTGGCATTGGGAAAGGTCAGTTCAAAACCA
>JBJKPL010000298.1:0-9254 GCA_046706345.1 Candidatus Sulfidibacterium sp. | reverse complement strand
GGGGTACCGTGACAGAAATCGTATCGCTTGTTGAAGTAGCCAGCGTGACAGCATTGGCAAAGTTGTCACCAGCCTTGTCGATCTGCAGGCTGTAGGTAACCGTGGTAGCCTGGCCATAATTGGCAGCGGTACCGACAAAAGTTTCGGCCACACCGGTGCTGTCCAGATTCAGCACATAAGCACTGGAATCAGCATTATAGGCAGTGGTGGCATGGCTGGGCTCACTTAAAACAGGTGCCACCGGATTGGGTGATATCATCATCTTGGGATCGTTACTGCAGGCAGCGAGCAGTGCGATGGCCAGTAACGGTAAAAATATCTTTATTTTCTTCATGATTTTTTATTTTTCGTTTTAGTAACCAGGATTTTGCTTCAGGTTTGGATTAGCACCCATATCGGTTGACGGGATGGGATAAATATTCCAATGTGAGTCGAACCCGGTTCCGTTCTTCACACCACCTTTCCACTGCCACAGATAGTTGGCCGAGTTGAACTTGCCAAAGCGGATCAGGTCGGTACGACGGGTAGCTTCACCAAACAATTCACGTGCACGCTCTTCCAGAATAAAAGGAAGTGTCAGGTCAGAAGAAGTAATTTCCAGATCGGTTTTACCGTTTCCTTCGGCTCTGTCGCGCAAAGCGTTTACATATCCAAGGGCGGTGTTAAGGTCGCCACCCTGGCCGCCACGCAGCACAGCTTCTGCATACATCAGGTAGATGTCACCCAAACGGAAGATCGGGAAAGATCCGGTGGCAAATGAAGCAGTATTGATATTACCCTGGCTGTCGTAGTTGACAAATTTCAGCAACGGAGTTCCCTGTTCATACTGCGACTGGTCGTCGATGCTGGGATGATTGAAACCCTGATACAGCATGTTGTACCTGGTGTCCATGGTATAATTGGTTTCTTCTTTGGAGAAACGATGAACAAATTCCTGAACGGCGCGGTTTCCACCCCAGGCACCGGGAGCATGCGTAATGTCCACATTGTTGTTGTCCACCATGCTGCATTCCAGGAACATCAAGCCACCCCAGGAAGTCAGGTTGGTACCGTCATAAATGTTCGGGAAGATAATTTCCTTGGATTTCTTGTTATCAGTAGTAAACAGGTTCTGATAAACCGGTTCCAGTTGATAACCGGCGGCAATCACTTTGTTGCAATACATCAGTGTGGAGTCATAATACGCATTATTATTGGTTCCCAGGTAAGTATTGGCATTCAGATACACCCGTGCCAGCAAGGACCAGGCAGCAGCCTGATTGGCGTGGCCGTAGGTTGCGGGATCATAACCAACCGTAGGTGCGATCAAATTAGCCTGGCAGGATCTCAGCTCCGAGGTGATGTAGTCCAGGATCTCTTTTGCCGTTGCATAAGGAGGCAGGGTAGAGGATCCGATGGGGCTCTTGTCTGTTACCAGCGGGCCGTTACGGAAAAGATCCAGCACGTTGTCGTAGCAAAGCGCACGCAGGAAGCGGGCTTCAGCACGCATCGAATGAATCGAGTCGATCAAAGTGGCCGAACATCCCCGGGCCTGCAGCTGTGCGTCGGTCGTTTGTTGCAGGAAAGAGGTTGCAATGGTGATCTGATAGTATAAACGGGCATAGAAACCGTTCAGGAAAACGTCGGTCGGATCCCATGAGATGTGGTGGAAATTCTGAATGGTTGCGTCATTCCAGCAGCACATGGCTTCGTCGGTCGGCAGTTCTTCCAGATTCCACAACGGACGCAGGTAACCGGCCTGGCTACCGCCGTCATATCCGGTAATATCCAATTGATTGTCACCACCTTGAATACCACCGGTAGAGAAACCGGCATAAATTTTTGCCAGATATTCAAGATAGGGGGTTGCGGTGTTTTTGAACAACTTGGTAGCCGTGGATACATTCGGATCCAGGGGCGTCACGTTCAAATTCTTCGTACATGAGCTTAGATAGAACATAGCTCCTACAACCGCTGAAATTAAGATGATATATTTAAAACTTTTCATTGTCGTATCTCTTATTTAAAATTAACTTTTAAACCCAAAATAAATATGCGTGGACGTGGGTAGACGTTGTTGTCAATCCCGCCATCCACTTCAGGATCCAATCCTTTGTACTTGGTAATGACAAAGAGATTTTGTACAGTGCCATAGATACTGGCTCTTAGTTTACCTTTGACTATATTGTTAAAGTTATAGCCCAGTGTTACGTTATCCATACGCAGGAAAGAAGCGTTCTGGATAAAGTAGTCAGAAAGATATTGGGTCACGTTAAATCCGGTGGAAATGGCGCCCGGGGTCGTGTTCGACAGGTAGCCATTCACATAGGTATAGGTCAGCCCGTCTTGTCCTGATGCAACGTTATTGTAAACAAAGTTTCCGATGTTGGCGTGCATTGCAAAGTTCAGGTACCAGTTCTTCAGGTTCATCCTGGAGGATAATCCCAGGGTCCAGGGAGCAATCGGGCTGTGTTTGCTGATGTACAAACCACCTTTTCCGTAAGCGCCTTCAATGGGTTTACCGTTGGAATTATACAACTGATGATAGACATAGTAAGCATTCAAAGGATGGCCCACGGCGTCGATCATGATGGTATTCCCGGTACCACCGCTGATACCTCCCTGCGGAATGCCGGGATAGTTGGCGTTGGAACCGCGGGTCAGCTTGGTGATGCGGTTTTCGTTATAAGCCATGGTAGCGCTGAGGTTCCAGGTGAAGTTGTGCGAGGCAATGGCAGTACCGGACAAGCTCACTTCAACCCCGGTATTTTCAAGGCTTCCGATATTTTCCAACAGGTAGTTGGAGAAGT
This sequence comes from Candidatus Sulfidibacterium sp., assembly GCA_046706345.1. GTDB lineage: Bacteria > Bacteroidota > Bacteroidia > Bacteroidales > F082 > Sulfidibacterium. The sequence goes on along the minus strand of JBJKPL010000298.1, from coordinate 6,465 downwards.
TGGTACCGGCCGGGGCAGGAATGGAGTTCAGCAGGTTGTTGGTAATACGTTTGTAAACGTCCACACTACCTCTGATCCGTTCATTCAGGAACCCGAAGTCCAAACCGGCATTGTAGGTGGTGGTGGATTCCCATTTCAACGTTGTGTTGAAAGGATTGGGCCGGATCAACTGATACCAGGTGTTTCCAAAGATGTAGGATGCACCGTTTCCTGCTGCATTGGTGATGTAGTTCGGCAGGTAAGGATAGTAGTTGGTTCCCACATCCTGCTGACCGGTTTCACCCACACTTAAACGCAGTTTCAGATTGCTGACCCATTTCACGCCTTTCAGGAAGGACTCATCGTTGATTTTCCATGCCAGGGCAACGGACGGGAACAATCCCCAACGGTTGCTCGGGTCAAAACGGGAAGACCCGTCATCACGAACGGTGGCCGTCAACAAATACTTGTCTTTCAAAGTATAGTTCAAACGACCGAAGAAAGAGATCAGATAATATTCTCCGGGATAATCAACCCGCGGAACATCTTGTCCGGGATTGGTTTTGTAGGTTGCAGAACTCCAGCTGTTGACAAAATAGTGCTGCCAGGAATAACCGCCCATGATGTTAAGGTTGCTCACACCAAAGGTTTTGTTGTAGTTCAGGTAGAAGTTCAACAAGCTGTTGTTCTTGGCCTGATAATAAGGTGCATATTCTGCGGAACCGGTTTTGTCAGAACCCCAGACATAAGAAATCGGGGAGTTTTCAGCGATGACATTCGATCCGTTGGAGCTGGAAAGGTCATAAGCCAGATCCAGGTGTGCTTTCAACTCGGGAATCCAGTGAACTTTATAATCCAACTGCAAACTACCGGTACTTTGATATACCCAGGCGTCATTTTGTTTTTCCATCAAAACCGACAACGGGTTGGCGGTGGCCAGCGAAACGGGTTTGCCGTTCTGCATCCACATGTAATAACCGTTTCCGTAGGTTGTTCCGTAAGGGCTAAATCCGGTAAAATAGCCTGTGTTGGGGTCATAGGATGCGCCATTGTTGGAGTAGACCGGTTGCGTCGGGTCCATGGCCAGTGCAGAACCGATGGCACCGTTGTCGCCGAAGCTGTTCACGGAATAGGTTCCGTTGACATTGAAGTTCACCTGCAGATCCCCTTTCAGGAAGGTCGGGCTCAAATTCAAAGCGGCGGTGGTACGCTGGAAATAGGTGGTCTTCAAAATACCATTCTGGTCGGTATAACCCACAGATACACGATAGGGAAGTTTCCCTGCCGCACCGCTGATACTCAAATAATGGTTCTGGCTGACGGCATTGTGGTAAATTTCTCTTTGCCAGTTTGTGTTGGCACTTCCCAACATGGCAGCCTGAGGTGAGTTGGCACCCCAGTAAGATTTTATGAAATTACGGTATTGATCAGCGCTTAACACATCCACCAGATTGGGAAGGGTGCTGATAGAAGTGTTGGCGGTGTAAGAAACAGAAAGCTTTTGATTCAGGTTTCCTTTTTTGGTGGTAATGATCACAACACCGTTGGATGCACGGGAACCGTAGATAGCGGTAGCCGAAGCATCTTTCAGGACCGTCACGGTCTGAATGTCTTCCGGGTTCAGGAAAGAAAGCGGGTTAGCCACACCACTTACCGAACCGGAACTCAGCGGTACTCCGTCAACGATGTACAGAGGATCGTTGTTGGCATAGATAGACGAACCTCCACGGATACGTACGGTAGCACCAGCACCCGGAGCACCGCCCTGGGTGGTAATGTTCATACCGGCGATATGGCCCTGCAGCACATCCGTCATGGAGGTGGCTAACCCCTGGGGAAGCGTTGCAGTGTTCACCGCGGTGACCGATCCGGTCAGGTCGCTTTTCTTAACGGAACCGTAACCGATGACCACCAGCTCATTCAGATTGGCGGCCGAAGCTTTCAGTTCCACTTTTACCGTAGTGTTCGGTTGCACTACGATTTCTTGTGACACGTAGCCCACATAAGAAAACACCAGAGTGGTGTTCGGGTTTACGGAAATAGAATAATTTCCGTTCAGATCCGAAACCGTTCCCCGGGTGGTTCCTTTTACCTGTACGGTGGCGCCAGGTAAGGGTGAGCCATTCGATGCATCAACTATCACGCCCTTGACCGTGCCGGTCTGGGCGAAAGCCGTTGATAATCCTCCGAATAATAGAAGGATAAACAACATTGATTTTGGGATAAAATTTTTTATCATAACGTGTTTTGTTTATAAAATAAAAAAATGAAATCTCTTTTTGATTTTTAGGTTCTAAATTTACACAATTTTAACATCATATACAATATATATAGCCACTTACTGAAATCTTCACAAACCTACAATTATACGATCCTTTTTTCGCGTTAAAGTATGTTAATTTCATGTACTTGCAAATGTATATTTTTTTTCAGCGTTCCTCTTTTTCCTCCTTTTTCATCACCACAGGCAAAATTTCAAGTTGGGCGCAACCGTTTGAAAAATAAACAAATAGTTTCCGCTTTTCAGTTTCTCAGGAAACGTTTGAATCCTGAAATTTGAACCCTTGCAAACGATTGAAATGGCCTCTTTTTGACCGCCACACCCATAAGTTAAGAAAAAGTTAAGAAAAAACCTGACTTAGGGCCGCAAAACCCAATACTGGCGCACCTTACTACATTTTTGTACACTAAGTCCCGGAGCCCAGTAATAACGAGTTTTTTTCAAAGGGACCTTCCTTTGGTCGTTACCAGATCATAGGAGTGATCGATGAGGGATTTTACCAAGGTATCCTCCCAGAGATTTTCCATCTCAATCGTATTCCAATGCTTCTTATTCATATGATAACCAGGCTTTATGGCCGGATAGCGCTCGCGGAGCTGAATGGCTTTTTCCGGATCACATTTCAAATTTACACTAAGGGGATAGTCCAGCCTGAGGAGGGCAAAGATTTTTTGGCCTGCTTTGAATACCAGCGTAGTATCCCCGAAAGGGAAACTTTCCGTGGCTCCCGGCTTGCTTAAACAGTATTCACGGATATCTTCTGCGTTCATGTCAAAATCAGATGCAACAAAAACAAAGATACGGCTTTCCCGGACGGCTTTTTTCTGAAAGAACCTATTTTGTTTTTGTTTTTATTTACTTTTGCAGCGCAGAGTTAAGTGAATTTGGTGGAGTTAAAGTAATTGACCCACAGAACTTATCTCTTTTTTTTCTTAGAAAACAATAGTCTACAAAACTTAAATTATGGGACTTAAGGAAAAATCTATCGACCTGAGGCGGCGTATGCGAAACGCCTTGATGGGGGGTGGCGAAAAGGCCATCAAAAAACAAAAAGCCATCGGCAAGCTTACTGCCCGTGAGCGTATTCTTGCGCTGGTGGATCCCGATTCGTTTCACGAATACGACCTCTTTGTGGAACATGCCGGACGGGATTTTGATATGGACAAAAAGTACCTTCCGGGCGACGGTGTGATCACGGGTACTGGAACGATCCTGGGTCATACCGTATGTATCTTTGCGCAGGACTTTACCGTTGCCGGCGGCTCTCTGGGATGGATGCATGCCAAAAAGATCACCAAGATCATGGACCATGCGCTGAAACTGAAAGTTCCGCTGATTGGCATCAATGATTCGGGCGGCGCCCGTATCCAGGAAGGGGTAAATTCCCTGGCAGGCTACGGTGAGATCTTTTACCGCAACACCCTTGCTTCGGGGGTCATCCCGCAGATCTCCGTGATCCTGGGACCCTGTGCCGGCGGGGCCGTTTATTCACCGGCACTGACCGACTTTGTGGTTGTGGTGGAGAACATCTCCAAGATGTTCATCACCGGTCCTGAGGTCATCAAGACCGTCCTGGGAGAAGAGATTTCCATGGAAGCCCTCGGCGGTGCCCGTGTGCATTGCGAAACCACGGGAAATGCACACTTTTTCGCCCAAACCGAAGATGAGTGTTTTAACCAGATCAAGAATCTGATCAGTTACATCCCCTGGAATAATACCCGGAAAGCGGAGGTTTTCCCCAAAAAGAAACCCAATACAAGAAAATATAATATTGATGATATCATCCCTGCCGATCCTCGTGAACCTTATGATGTGCGGGATGTGATCCGCGCACTGACCGACGATTCCGATTTCCTGGAGGTCCAGGAATTGTTTGCCAAGAACATGGTTATCGGTTTTGGAAGAATGGACGGTGCTACCGTGGGCTTTGTGGCCAACCAGCCGCTCTTTCTGGCCGGTGTGCTCGATGTGGATTCTTCCGACAAGGCCGCCCGGTTTATCCGCTATTGCGATGCCTTTAACATTCCGTTGGTGACCCTGGTTGACCTGCCGGGATATTTGCCGGGGATCGATCAGGAGCATGCCGGCGTGATCCGTCACGGTGCCAAGGTGCTGTATGCTTATTCGGAAGCTACGGTGGCCAAGATCACCCTGATCATGCGAAAAGCTTATGGCGGCGGCTATATTGCCATGTGTTCGCATCACCTGCGGGCCGACTTTGTCTTTGCCTGGCCCACCGCCGAAATTGCCGTGATGGGGCCTGAGGGAGCCGCCAATATCATTTTCCGGAAGGAAATTTCTGCGGCTGAAAACCCCGATGAATACCGGAAACAGAAAGTGGAAGAATACAAGGAAAAATTCGCCAATCCCTATGTTGCCGCAGCTTACGGTTATATTGACGCCGTGATCGAACCGGAAGACACCCGGAAAATGTTGACCCGGGCGCTGGCCATTTCCAACGATAAATCCGTTGAGCTTCCTTACAAAAAACATGGAATTCCTCCATTCTAAAAACAAACGCCATGGATGAAAACAGAAATAATGAAATGATGGATTTTTCCATTGGTGGAATGTTTTTCAAGACACTTCCTACTGAAAAGTATAAAAAAAGGAAGCGTTACGAAGAGGACAATCCCAAGCTGATCAAGGCTTTCATTCCCGGAACGGTCGTGGAGATCTTTGTGAAACCGGGCAGCAGTGTGAAAGCAGAAGAGCAGCTGCTGATCCTGGAAGCCATGAAAATGCGCAATGTGGTGGCAGCACCCTTCGATGGAAAAATCAAATACATCTGGGTTAAGGAAAACGAAACGGTTGGCAAAAACCAGCTGATGATCGAGATGTTTTAAACCCCGAAGATCGGATTGGTCTTTGCGATATAATCAAGAAGTTCTTCTTTGCCGAGTGCCGTCTGCGAGGACGTTACCAGCATGGGGGGAACTTCTTCCCATTTTTCAAGGAGTGTGTTTTTGTATCCCTCCACAAGGGCTTCTGTTTTTAACGGGCCCCCCACTTTATCTGATTTCGTAAAGGTGATCACAAAAGGGATTTGTGACATGGCCATCCATTCCATGAATTCCAGGTCGTTTTTTTGCGGCTCTATGCGCAGATCCACCAGGAGGAAGACCGTCAGCAAATTGGTGCGCGTCAACAGGTATTGATGGATCATCTTATCCCATTTGGCACGTTCGGTCTTGGAACGCTTGGCATAGCCATAGCCGGGAAGATCCACCAGATACCATTCCCCGTTGATGAGAAAATGGTTCATGGTGATGGTTTTACCGGGACTGGAAGAGATCTTGGCCAGTTTTTTCCGGTTGGTAAGCATGTTCACCAGCGAAGACTTCCCCACATTCGACCTGCCGATGAAAGCATATTCGGGCTTGTCGGGTTTGGGACATTGTTTTTCGTGGGTAGAACTGGTAATGAATTCAGCGTGTTGGATCTTCATGACAAATCAAAATTGAGCGTCCACAAAGGGTGAACAGATGAACAGAATACCGGTGGCAAAAGCGATCATTCCCAGGGCTAGTCAAATGTTGGCCTTACATAGGAATTCACATGCTTGTCTTTTTTCTGATGGTAGATATCTTTGATGGTTACCAAAATCCCGGTTTCCTCCACATCGCCGAAATGGTCGTTCAGGCTGGTGCCGAAAGTCCGCATGGTAGACGATAGGCTCATGTAGGCACTCACCAGCGGCGGAACATTTTCGCCCAGCTTTCGCACATTTTTCACCAGCGTTTTATAGTCCTCATCATAGCTGTTTCCTTTAAAATAATCTTTCAGCGTTGCGCTGTCGGTTTCCAGAATCAGCGGTTTCTTGGGATAGATCAGATGGTCGTTGTCCGGGAAATATTTCTGCATGAAATAAAGGATCAGGTCACGGGCCAGCCGGTCGAACTGCGGATACATGGTAACCTTCCCAAAGAGGTATTTGATGTGCGCGTGTTCCACGATCAGGGCGCCGATGCCGTCCCAAAGGTTGTTCAGGGCAAATAATCCGCGTTTCAGGTTGTAGGTCGGCTGATAAAACGGCTGCACGAACGAGCGGCCCAGTTCGATGGTGTGCGGTAGATATTCCTCGATAAAAGTGGGCGAATAAGAGAACAGGCGTGAAGTGGGAGAGGCAACGACCCCGTTTACCACGGGAAGTTTCCCGCAGTCGATGTACCGGTATCCGCCTACAATCTGCTGCTCCTCGGGAT
>JBJKPL010000297.1:0-6971 GCA_046706345.1 Candidatus Sulfidibacterium sp. | reverse complement strand
TGCATCAGGTGTACCTGAAGAAATATTCCAAACTCGACCGGCGAAACCGGGGCGAGACTAAACATCAATAACCCGGAATGATTTGGTGTCTACGGCATGATAAAAGGCGGCAAAGGATGCAAAAATCCAGATAATCGCCGGAAGAATCCCGACGCCAAAAGCAATGAACCCCGCCAGGCCTATGAAAAAGGAAACCAGTCCCAAAACAAAAATCTTGCCTGCAAAACCCCGGGTCTGTTCCCAGCTCTCGTGAATGGCATCCATGGCTTTGTAGTCTTTGTCCATCACCAGATAGGGCACAAAGGCCAGCCGGCAGGCAAAGACAATGCCCGGGATAATCAACAGGAAAAAACCAATCACAACGATGATGCTTGTGAGAAAACTCGCCAGCACAATTTCCAGGTAGTGGGGGCCAAAGACCGAAAATAGATCCCGAAGTTCAAAGGTCTCGTGGCGAACGGCTTTTAAAAACAGACCCTTGACGCCATAATCGATGGGCCCGCCCACGAAGATACCAAACAAACCGCCAAAAAAGGTCAACCCGAAGACCGTATTCCGAAATACGGCCGAGCCCAGAAAGTAGATTAACGCCGACACAATCACCAGCAGCAACAAAGGAAGAAAGGTCGATTTCATGATGTCCCAGCCATAACGCAGCACCGATCCCACTTCAGGGAATAAGGGCTGTTGCCCCGTAGTATTTTCGTTTTCCATTTCTCTATATTTTTAATGAATTCACGATTTTAGCTTATTGATAACCAAAGCAATGTGTAAATATAGAGAAATATTTCAAACCTAGGCAGTCAGGAAGATGTAATTCCGACGTTAAACGCTTAAATGCGCTTGAGCAGATTGATTTCCTGGGGTGTCAGGAAACGCCATTTTCCGCGGGGGAGGTCCTTTTTGGTGAGGCCGGCATAAAATACGCGATCCAGCTTCACCACTTCATAACCCAGATGTTCGAAGATCCGCCGCACGATGCGGTTTTTCCCGGAATGCAATTCAATCCCGATTTGTTTTTTGTCTTCCACCTGGGCCACATAAGCCAGGTTGTCGGGCCGGATAAAGCCGTCTTCCAGTTCCAGGCCTTCGGCAATCTGGATAAAGTCGTTTTTAGCGAGGTTTTTATCCAGGTGAACGTGATAGATCTTCTTAATACCGAATTTGGGGTGCATGAGCTTTTTCGCCAACTCACCATCGTTGGTAAAAAGCAACAGGCCGGTCGTGTTCCGGTCCAGTCTTCCAACGGGATAAATCCGCTCTTTACAGGCGTTTTCCACCAGGCTCATCACGGTTCTTCGGTTCATCGGGTCATCGGAAGTGGTGAGAAAATCTTTGGGTTTGTTCAGCAACAGGTAACGGGGTTGTTCCCGCGAAAGCGTCTCTCCCCCAAACTGCACTTTGTCACGGGGCCCCACTTTGGTTCCCAGTTCTGTAACCACTTCCCCGTTTATCGAAACAGCGCCGCTTTGAATCAGCTTGTCGGCTTCTCTGCGTGAGCAGATACCGGCATTGGCCAGGTAACGATTCAGCCGGACGGGTTCTTCAAAAACTGGGGTTTCCTCAGCTGGGGCCGATTTCCCTTTCCGGGATGCGAGCTTGCCTTTAGAGAAGTCTTTGTCTTTGGAATACGGTTTATTTTTGGAATAAGGTCTGTCTTTAGAATACGATTTGTCCTTCGAGAAAGGCTTATCTTTCGAATACGGTTTGTCTTTTGAGAAAGGCCTTTCCTTGGAATACGGTTTGTTTTTGGAGTAAGATTTATCTTTAGCGTAAGGCCGCTTTCCTGAGGGCCGTTTTTCGTCCGAAAAGGGGTATTCTTCACGGTCTTTTTTGGGACCTGGACGAAAACCTCCCTTTGCCCCGGAACGAGGCTTGGAAAAACGTTTCTTTTCTCCTTCGGAGTTTTTTCCCTGCTCCGGTTTGTATCTATTTTTATTACGCTCCATAATTTCTTTAAAATGAGGCTGCAAAAATAAACAAATCGCTTTGCGGCCTTGCAATTGCCAGTAAATTTAGTTATATTTACATCACGAATCCACTGAGGCAAAACCATGAAAGAAGTATTGCTGAACCTGGGAACGCTCACCCAAATGCGGGCCCAACTCCTGAGCGCCATGCTGGAGCGCCATGGCATTGACAGCATCATGGTGCACGCCAACAAGATCGAAGGGGCCCTGGGCAGTGTCGATGTGCTGGTGCGCGAGGAAGATTTCCTGGAAGCTTCTGCCATCCTGGACGATTTCAAATCCGCTTTCGGCTCCCGGAAACAGAAAGCCGTGGATTATATGCGGATGGCCCGCCGTATCCTGGTTCCCATGGATTACTCGCTGCATGCAGAAAATGCCGCTTTTTATGCGCTGAACATCGCGGCTGCCCTGAAATCGGATCTCATGCTGCTTAACGTATACATGGATCCTAACCTGAATCCCTTTTCGCATCTGGAAACCTTTACCTTCGCCACCAACCTGGAGCAGATCACCCAGGAAGTGGAAGAACAGACCGAAAAATGGCTGCGGTCACTGGCACAGAAGCTGAAAGACCGGATCCGTGAAAAAGAAATCAAAGGAGTCGGTGTGTTTTACGATCTGGTCAAGGACAATGTGGTCTCCGGCATTGCGGAATATGCGCATGAATACAAACCGGGGTTGGTGGTGATGGGAACCCGTGGCACCAAGCGGGAAGGCATGTGGACATTTGGCAGCATCACCGCACGGATGATCGAAAAGCTGAAAGTCCCCGTTGTCGCCGTCCCGAAAGGTTTTGATGCCAAAAAACAACCGGCCCCCAAAAAGATTCTCTATGCCACCGGCTTTGACGAAACGGATTTCTGGTCGTTGAGCCGGCTGGCCACTTTTGCCCATCCCTTCGGTGCCCGAATCCATTGCCTCCACGTGGACGAAACCATCGGGAAACAGGACGAAGCCAACATGCGGAAGATGCGGAAGTTTATCGCCGAAAACCTGGGCCTCGCCAACATCGAATGCGGTTTGCTGGAATGCCTCGACCTGCAGCTGGGCCTCGAGGACTTCGTAAAAGAAAAAGACATCGACATCGTGGCCATGACCACCCACCACCGGAATTTGTTCACCAAGCTCTACAGTCCCAGCCTGACCCGGAAAATGCTGTTCCACACCGATGTCCCGCTGCTGGTATTTCATGAAGGTCCTTATGCCAAATAACCGGCCTGAACGGATCAGGGATAAAAAGCATCTTCGATGTGCCGGATCTCGGGCACGTTGTTTTTCAACAGGATGGAAATGATATCATACCGGACTTCCACATCCAGGTCTTTTTCTTCGAGATAGGCCTCGGCCGCATCAATAAGCCGGTTTTCCTTGGCCTGATCCACGGCTTCTTCGGGATCGCCGAAGGCATCGCTGCTGCGCGTTTTCACTTCCACGATCACCAGTTCCATCCCATCCAGGGCAATGATGTCCACTTCTTCCTTTTCATGCCGCCAGTTGGTTTCCAGAATACGGTAGTTTTTCTTCAGAAGAAAATCGCGGGCCAGTTGTTCGCCCCGAAGGCCGGTTTCGTTGTGTTGTGCCATCGCGTTAAGCGGAAAAAATCAGTTTTGAACGCGGACCGGATTCCAGTTCTACCACTCCCCCCATGATGATCGCGCGGTTGTCCGGAATGTGTCCTGCCGGGAAATTGAAAGCCACCGGAAATTGATAGCCTTCCACCGCTTCGCGGATGATCTGTTCCGCTGTTTTTCCGAAAGGAACCGCATTGTCGTGCATGTCGGTCAGAGCACCTACCACCAGGCCCGAGAGATTTTTCAGAAATCCGGAACGTTTCAGCGCCATCATCATCCGGTCGATATGATAAAGATATTCGTCCAGGTCCTCCAGGAAAAGGATCGGATTTTGTGCTTTGGGAAACGAAGCACTGCCCAGCAAGCTGTAAAGTACCGACAGATTGCCACCCACCAGCGTGCCCCGCACCTTACCGGCACGGTTTAAATCGTGTCCGCTGAAACGATATTCGGGAGCCTTGCCTTTCAGGACCCCGAAGAGTGAGTCGAGGGCTTCTTTTGTGTTGGTGGTAAAGTTGATGGGCATGGACGCATGCAGCGACTGCACCCCCAGGTTGTTGATGTGGTTGTGAAAGACCGTCAGGTCGCTGTAGCCGATGATCCACTTGGGCCGGGTAGGTAAAGACACCAGCGGCAAATCGTCCACAATGCGCACCGAGCCGTAACCTCCTCGTACCGCTATCACGGCTTTGATCTCGGGGTCGAGGATCATCCGCCGGAAATCTTCGGCCCGACGGGCATCACTTCCGGCAAACTGCCCTTCGCTGTCGAAAAGATGTTCGCCCGCAACGGTTCGGTAACCGCGGCTTTCGATGATATCAACGGCGGCCTTCAGTTCCTTTGGGGAAATTTTTCGGGCCGGAGCCACCAGCCCGATGGTGTCGCCTGGGTGAAGTGGAAGTGGTTTGATCATAAAAAGCAGCTTTGCGCGATGATAAAACAAAGCTACGATTAATTTTTCAGTCGAAATACAAGATCTTGCCCCCGGCTGCTTCGGTCCGATGGCCGGATGTCGGAATCCGTCGGGACGCATCGTCGTCCGGCATCCAGGATCCCAAAACCGTTAAAAACAGAGAAAACAGAATTCTTTAAACCGCTGTTTTGAACTAATTGTCTATTCCGTAACTTTGCCGAAATTTGAAACGAAACGGTAATGAGTAAAACTTTTAAAAGATACACGCTGACTTCGGCGTTGCCATACGCCAACGGCCCCATCCACATCGGCCACCTGGCCGGCGTTTACGTGCCGGCTGACATCTACGCGCGTTATCTGCGCTCCAAAGGCAACGATGTGCTGTTTATCGGCGGTTCGGACGAACACGGCGTTCCCATCACCATCAAAGCTCGTAAAGAAGGCGTTTCACCGCAGGATATCGTCGACCGGTATCACAACATCATCAAAAAGTCGTTCGAAGATCTGGGGATCTCCTTTGACGTGTATTCCCGCACTTCGGCGCCGGTGCACCACGAAACGGCTTCGGAGTTCTTTGCCCACCTTTACCGGGACGGAAAATTCATCGAAAAAACCAACGAGCAGTATTTTGATGAAGAAACGGGTACCTTCCTCGCCGACCGGTACATCACGGGAACCTGTCCTCATTGTGGTTTCGAAAAAGCTTACGGCGACCAGTGCGAACATTGCGGCACCTCGCTCAGCCCGCTGGAACTGATCAATCCGAAATCCGCTTTAAGCGGGAATGTGCCGGTACTGAAGGAAACCAAACACTGGTACCTGCCCCTTGATCAGTATGAAGGATGGCTTCGTGAATGGATCCTCGAAGGGCATAAAGACGACTGGAAACCGAATGTCTACGGCCAGGTGAAATCGTGGATCGACCAGGGTCTGAAGCCCCGCGCCGTGACCCGCGACCTGGACTGGGGCGTGAAAGTGCCGCTGGAAGAAGCCGAAGGAAAAGTGCTCTACGTCTGGTTCGACGCCCCCATCGGGTACATTTCAGCCAGCAAGGAATGGAGCCAAAAAACCGGAAAAGACTGGGAACCTTACTGGAAATCAGACGACAGCAAATTGGTGCACTTCATCGGCAAAGACAACATCGTCTTCCATTGCATCATTTTTCCCGCCATGCTGAAAGCCGAAGGTTCCTACATTCTGCCGGAGAATGTGCCGGCCAACGAATTTCTGAACCTCGAAAACGATAAGATCTCCACCTCCCGCAACTGGGCCGTGTGGTTGCATGAATACCTGGAAGACTTTCCGGGCAAACAGGACGTGCTGCGCTATGTGCTGACGGCCAACGCTCCGGAAACCAAAGACAACGATTTTACCTGGAAAGATTTTCAGGCCCGTAACAACAACGAACTGCTGGCCATCTTCGGCAACTTCGTCAACCGGACGCTGGTGCTGACACAGAAATATTTTGAAGGCAAGGTACCGCCGAAAAATGAATTGACCGATTCAGACCGCGAAACGCTGGAAGCACTGAAAGGTTTTCCGGAAAAGATCGCGCAGAGCATCGAGTTGTACCGCTTCCGCGAGGCGTTGTCAGAACTGATGAATCTGGCTCGTCTTGGAAATAAATACCTGACGGATAATGAGCCCTGGAAACTGTTCAAGACAGACAAGGATAGGGTCGCCACCATTTTGAATATATCCCTGCAGATCGCGGCCAACCTGGCTATTCTGAGTGAACCGTTCCTGCCTTTCTCCGCAGCCAAACTCACCAGGATGCTGAATCAGGAAACACTGCATTGGGATGATGCCGGAAGTCCGGAATTGCTGAAAGCCGATCACTCGCTGGGCGATGCCGAATTGCTCTTTGAACGGATCGAAGATGCGGCAGTGGAAAAACAGGTGCAGAAACTGCTGGATGCCAAAGCAGAAAATCAGCGGAATGAGGTAAAAGCGAATCCCCAGAAAGAAGAGATCACCTACGATGATTTTTCGAAGATGGACATCCGCGTGGGCACCATCCTGGAAGCGGAAAAAGTCCCGAAGACCAAGAAGCTGATGAAGCTGCTGATCGATACGGGCATCGACCGCAGGACTGTGGTTTCCGGCATCGCAGAATATTACCAGCCGGAAGAGGTCATCGGAAAACAGGTCAACGTGTTGGTAAATCTGGCCCCCCGGCCACTGAAAGGGATCACGTCTCAGGGCATGATCCTGATGGCAGAAGACGGCAACGGCAATCTGCGCTTCGTGGTTCCCGAAGCCAGGGTCGACAACGGCAGCGAGGTGAAGTAGAAAAGCTGGAAGACCAAAGCCGGAAGACCGAAGTTTTGAAAGCTCAAAAGTTCAAAGGCTCAAAAGCTCAAATGAAAGAGAGCAATGGCCCGAAAAATTTGAAAGAGTGTGTTGAACTCCCCTTCAGGGGTTGGGGGCAGCGTTGGAAAAAAATCAGAAATCGGCCTTCGTTAATCGATATTATTAAATCACAAGCCTTTCAATAAATAAAACCGTCTATGGGAT
>JBJKPL010000296.1:0-6554 GCA_046706345.1 Candidatus Sulfidibacterium sp. | reverse complement strand
AAACAGTCAGGAGAATATAAATAATAAGATAGGCCTCGACCCGTTTTTTCGTTTCCCGGGCCAGTAAAAGCTCATGACTTCGCTCGGTAACCCGGTTTCGTTCCTCCACCATCATCAGTTGACGGGTTTTCTGATCGGAAAATACGCTATCATTGATGGTCGTATAGTTTTTTAATATATCGTAAGCTTTCTTGTAATTGTGCCGGGCAGCATAAAGTCGATGCAGGAGTTTCATGGCAGCCAGAAGATCGCTGATATTTCCACCCTTTTGGGCATAATCCAGGCTTTGTTCCGCGTATTTAATCGCAGCCGTCAGGTCCTTTTTATGTTCATAATATTCCGCCAGATTATAAAGCGTCAGGGTAAGCGTCCCTTTGTCCTGAATTTTGCCGGCCAGTTCTAAGGCATAGTTATAATACCTAAATTCCTGAACGCTGTCATTCAGGTGCTTATAAATATCACCCAAATTACTGTAGTCAAGTGCTACCGAATATTCATCGTGGATTGCCTGAGACAACACCAGGGATTTTTTTATATAATCCAGGGCTTTGTTAAAATCCTTCTGATCAGCGTAAATATTTCCCAGATTGTTATATACAGCCGCCATGGTCGCGGTATCCTTGATTTTTTTTGCTATCGTCAGCGCCTGATTGTAGTAATCCCGGGCCTTTTGCTCTTCCTGCTGGTCATCGTAAACCACGCCGATATTGATATCAATACTTGCAATTTTTTCGGAATCCTTCAGTCGGGAAAAAATCTTCAGCGCTTCCAGATAGTAATTCATGGCATCTGCCTTATTTCCCATGTTATCCATGGCAATTCCGGCAATGTTGTTGAAAGTGCCCTCCATGGATTCATTGTCCTGTTCTTTGGCCCATTGCAGCCCCTCGCTGGTGTATTCAAGGACTTTCTGGTTGTTATTCAGGTAGTAATTGCAAATCGCCAGATTTTTCAGCAACAACAAATAATCTTTGTTTTTGGGAATATTACGAAGCCGGTTTTTGGCAGCCACATAGCAGGAATCGGCTTCTTCCAGCAGATTGTTGTGCTGATAGACCTGGCCCTCTGCCACCAGCACCCTGGCCATTAGCCGATCATCGTTGGCCCTTTTGGCCAGTGCAAACGCATTGATCAGATTGGGTTTCGCTTTGGCCATTTCTGATGAATTCCGGAGCGCGGAATCAATATAAAGATTCACCCGGGCGGTATCCTGCAAAAAGATGGGACTTGAAGAAGACAACATCAGGATCATCAGGAACGCTCCCGGCAGGGACATGGATAATGAAATGCTTCGGGACCTCAAATGTCTTGTTGTTTTATTTTCACAACTTATTCCTTCAATAAATCAAGAAAACAAATATATTCAATTTTTGATTGAATAGACAAGCCTGTATTTTCAAAGAAAACTAGCGATTTAATATCCTTCTGGATTTCAGACGTAAAACTATTTCATGATGCCAAAAAAATGCGCCAGAACCAGGTCAGAAATGATCGTCCAGGTTTTCATCCGGCACCGCCTTCTTATGTGTTTTATCATATTTTTTACAGTCGAATTCCACATCAATATTTTTCAACGGTTTGGGGAAGTCGTCCTGTTGGGTGATACCCAGTGAAGGGTCGGAATAGATCTTTTTCATGTACAGGGCCCAGATGGGTAAGGCCATATTGGCACCCTGGCCCAGGGCGATGGTATGGAAATGAACGGACCGGTCCTCGGCGCCGACCCAGACACCCGTGGTCAGTTTGGGAACGATGCCCATAAACCAGCCGTCGGACTGATTCTGTGTCGTGCCTGTTTTCCCTGCAATCGGGTTTTTGAATCCGTATTTCCATCCCAGCCGGACACCGGTTCCGCTTTCCACAACGCCTTCCAACAGTTTGATCATTTTATAGGCTGTAACCTCACTCATGGCCTCGTTCTTCTGGGGTTTGTAACGGTAAAGCACATCCCCGTTCTTATCTTCGATCTTGGTAATGAAGATCGGCTTGATGTAAACGCCCTTATCGGCAAAGGTATTCATGGCGCCGGTCATCTCTTCAAGCGAAATATCGGCCGTACCCAGGGCAATGGAGGGAACTGCGGGAATGGGTGAGGTAATGCCCATATTCCGGGCCATCTGGATCACCGACTGCGGTGAAAATTGCCGGATCAGCCACGCTGCGATCCAGTTGTTGGAAGTCGCCAGCGCCCACTTCAACGTCACCTCTTTTCCAACATCCTCATTGTCGGCATTTTCCGGCGACCAATATTTTCCATCCCTGAGGGGAACGCTATACTGAATATTGGGGACTTTATAACAGGGACTGTATTCGCCTTCCTGCATGGCCAGGGTATACAGGAACGGTTTAAAAGCCGATCCCACCTGCCGTCGGGCCTGGTAGACATGATCATACTTAAAATATTTAAAGTCAATCCCTCCTACATAGGCACGCACAAAACCCGTCGTCGTTTCCATAGACATTAAGCCGGCCAGCAGAAAATATTTATAATACCGGATGGAATCCATCGGCGTCATCGTCGTGTCGATATCGCCGTTCCAGGAAAAGACATGCATTTCAACCGGTGTATGAAAAGCCTTTTCAATGGAATCTTCAGGATAACCCTCCTGCTTCATCCTGCGATACCGGTCCGATCGCCGCATGGCCTGGTCCATCAGTTGCTGCACCTGCACCTGGATTTGCTCAGGGGTACCCTGCAAATCGAACGGAGCGTTGGGTATGCCTTTCCACACTTTGTAAAAGGTAGGCTGCAGGTCATTGGCCAGATGTTCTTTCACGGCTTCCTCTGCATAACGCTGCATTTTTGAATTGATGGTCGTATAAATTTTCAGGCCGTCTTTATATAGGTTGTAGGGCTGTCCGTCGCTTTTAAAATGGGTGGCGCACCAATGATTCATTTTATCGCGCAGAAACTCCCTAAAATACCGGGCTTCGCCGGTATTATGATTTTGCAATCCGAAATTCTCCACACCCAAGGGCAGTTGGATCACCGAATCGTAGACCTGTTGGGTGATCTTATGATACTTCAGCATCTGGGCCAGAACCAGGTTTCTTCGCTCCATGGCAGCTTTGGGGTGCAGAATGGGGCTGAAATGCGTCGGACGGTTCACAACCCCTGCCATCAGGGCCGATTCCTGAAGATTCAGTGAATCGGGAGACTTATTAAAAAATGTCTTGGCTGCAGCTTTGATCCCATAGGCATTATGACCATAGAATACCGTATTTAGGTACATGGTGATGATCTCCTGTTTGGAATAATAACGTTCCAGCTTCACGGCAGTGACCCATTCCTGAAATTTTCGGATCACCAGCTGGGGTAAGGTCAGATTGCCCCGGGGGAACAGGTTTTTTGCCAATTGCTGGGTGATGGTGCTGCCGCCGCCTTTGTAATGTCCCGAAACCAGTCCGTAAATCACCCGCAGGATGGCGCGGTCATCAATTCCCGAATGTTGCATGAAACGTACATCTTCCACTGCAATGAGGGCATTGATCAGATCGGGCGAAATTTGCCGGTAACTTACGTTGGAACGGTTTTCAATGTAATAGGTACCCAGAACCTTTCCGTCGGAAGAGATCACCTCAGAGGCCAGGTTACTTTTGGGATTCTCCAATTGCTTAAAGCTGGGCATGGTTCCGAAAAACTGGGTGACAATCCCATAAAAAAACAAAACCACCAGCGAAACGCCGATCAGATAGATCAACCAGAACTTGGCAATATAATTAAAGAATTTCTTTTTGGGCTCCTGCTTCGTCTCTTTTTCCATGAACCTGTTCCCTGTTAAATTAACATTTTTAGTTTGACCGGACAATCCGCAACCCGACGTCCCGGATACCTTTCAAAGTATCGGCCCGCATCGCCTGCCAGAGGGTGAACCTGTAGTTTCCCGTTAAGGGAAACCGTAAATTGTGTTTTAACAAAATCTGGTCTTCCTTCACCGATCCCCAGCCCTTTCCAAGCCATTTACCCGTGTTGTCGGCCAGGATCAGCTGTAACGTATCTCGCGTCAAATGGCCATTGGGAAAACGGGTTTGTAAAAATAAATATAAATTACTGTATCGGTAGTCTGTGCTGTGTCTTACATTCAAATAAAAATTGTAGGTGGCCAGACTATCCGAAACTGTCACGTTAAACTCCCGGGGATTGTCTTTGTACCAATGACCGTTGACCTGGGCGGTTTGATCAAAGAGCACGCCTTCCGAACAGGAAACCAGCAACATCGCGAGTAAAACAGGGATCAGGTAAATGGATTTGACGATTTTTTTCAGTTTCATGTATCGCAATAAAAAAGTTGGAATATCCTGGTTACGACCTGCTAAATATAGGAAACATAGCCCTCATTTTCGGGTGAACTGTCTTCTCGGATCACCTGCTGTGTTTGCTGTGCATACATTTCCAGGTCTTCCGGCAATTTTCCTTTCCGGTTCATCTCGATGATCTCCTTGACCTGATCGACCGGGATGACAAGCATGCTGTTGGGATCATTCACATAAGAATAAAGCATTACCCTTTTAAAAATATCGCTTTTCTGATGCACGGCATTGCCTTTCTTGGATTTCAAAACGATCTTGGGATCGGAAAACTCTTCCAGTATCTCCATATAGTGATCCAGCTCGTAATTCAGGCAGCATTTGAGTTTGCCGCACTGGCCGGCCAGTTTTTGAGGATTCAGCGACAGTTGTTGCACCCGGGCAGAATTGGTGGAGACGCTTTTAAAGTTGCTCATATGCGCCGAGCAGCAGAGTTCACGGCCGCAGGAGCCGATGCCTCCGAGCTTGGAAGCTTCCTGCCGAGCCCCGATCTGTCGCATCTCGATGCGAACCTTGAATTCTTCCGCCAGCCGGCGGATCAGGATCCGGAAATCCACACGCTCGTTGGCGGTGTAATAGAAAATAGCCTTGGTTTTATCGCCCTGATATTCCACATCATTCAGCTTCATATCGAGCCCCAGCTCTTCCGCGATCTTCTTGGTTTTATACAGCGCGTCATCCTCCAGGGCAATGGATTCAAACCATTTTTCGAGGTCGGCGCCGCGCGCATGACGGTAGATCTTTTTTAATTCCGTCTTTGCGGGATCGACTTTTTTTCGTTTCATCTGCAGATTGACCACTTCGCCGGTCAGGGAGACGATTCCGATTTCATGACCCGGGCTGGCTTCCACGGCCACCACTTCTCCTTCCTTCAAATTCAGTTCCGGCGGGCAGAGGTAAAATTCCTTTCGGCCGTTCTTGAACCGAACCTCTACATAATGTTCCTTTTCCGGATTGGGATCCTGATAATCCTTCAGCCAGTTAAAAGACTTCAGCTTGCAACACCTGGAGCGGTCAAGCGTCACACCGTCAGGAAGTTCCACCCCGGAGAGACAACACTCTTCTCCCGAGATGGTTTGATTTTGATTCGTTATATCGATGGGATTTTCCATGATTCCAAAATTAGCAATGTGAGTACAAAAGTAGAAAATTTATACATGAGTGATATGAACAACACGGGTTTAGGCAAAAAAGCCCAAACAGCAAGATCCAGCCCCTTATTTCGCCGCCGCTGCAAAAGCGCGTCCTCTTTTCAATAAATCGATCAGGCGGAAGCTTAAATGCGCAAAGAGAATGCCCGGATTCGCATTCCGTTCCACATGATAAACTGCATCATTCAGCAGTTTGTATATCGGTTCCTCGTTGGCGCGATTAACAAAAGGTCCGAAATTCTGAAAATAGGCCTTCTCCTCCTTCCCTGCCCTCAGTTTTTCGTCCATTTTCTGATTCACGAGCAAAGCACTGTGCACCACCTTCAGGCCATAAGTCAGGAAACTTTTCTGCTTCTCTCTTCCCAAACGGGAAAGTTCCTGTATTAGTGCATTCAGTTTGAAATAGTCTGCCGGTTTAAAACACAGGCGCATCCATTCGCGGAAAGTGATGAAATTATATTCATTTTCACCGGCGTTTTCCACGATGTTCAGGGCCAGGTTCCAGTTGCCCTGCGCCAGAGCGGCCACATCTCCGGCTTTGGCCGCGTCCAGCGTGTCGGGAAATTCGTTCAAAAGGGCAGTGATGAGCTTTTCGTCTGTAATTCTTGGGATCTTCACCAACTGCGCCCGCGACCGGATGGTGGGTATGATCATTTCAAAGCGCTCGGCAATGAGGATGATCATCGTTTTTTCTGGCGGTTCTTCCAAACTTTTCAGCAGTTTGTTGGAAGCCTGATCCATCAGCTTCTCCGCCAAATAAAGGATCACGACCTTATATTCCGCCTCATAGGGTTTCAGACCCAGGATCTTAACCACATCATCTGCATCCCGGGTGTAGATGGTTCCCTGTTTATTCCCGATGGCCAGCTTTTCGTACCACTGATTCTGATCGGCATAACCCCGGGTTTCATTCAGGTGTTCCCGCCATTCCTCGGAAAAAAGCAACGACTTGGGATCCTTTTTCACCTTGTCATTGGTGTTGGTTGGAAAGATAAAATGCAAATCGGGATGGGCAAATTTCCGGAATTTGACACAAGAAGCACAGACACCACAACTGTCACCTTCAATTTTGTTGCGACAGTTAACGTATTGGGC
>JBJKPL010000295.1:0-5934 GCA_046706345.1 Candidatus Sulfidibacterium sp. | reverse complement strand
CGTACTTCGGGTCGCTTTTATCCATCTGGTGATGATGGGGCAGCTGGATAAAAGCGACCCGAAGTACGAGATGATCTACCGGTATGTCCGAAGCCATGAGTTTGCACCCCGGAACGACAGTTTCCAGTATTCCTATCTGCTGGACGATGTGAGGCATCATCAATATTACACCCTTTATAATACGCTGCAATGCGAATTATAGCCGGTTCCCATAAAGGCCGGGTGATCCATACCCCCAATAACCTGCCTGTCAGGCCAACCACCGATATGGCCAAGGAATCGCTGTTCAATATCCTGAGAAACCTGGTTGATTTTGATGGAAAGTCGGCGTTGGATCTGTTCTCAGGAACCGGGTCCATCGCTTTTGAATTTGTTTCACGGGGCTGCGGGCAGGTGATGGCCGTGGATCAAAACAGAAACTGCTCCGAATGGATCTAAAAGGCTGCCAGTCAATTTAAAATGGACAATCTTTCCATCCAGCAATCCGACTGTTTTAAGTTTATCTCCCGAAGTTTCAAGAGCTTCGATCTCATTTTTGCCGATCCTCCGTATGATCTGGAAAACCTCCATGAGATCCCTGAAGCCGTTTTTGACAGTTCCATTCTGAAGCCTGAGGGCTGGTTGGTAGTGGAACATTCGAGTCGTATTGATTTTTCATCCCATCCCCATTTTTCCGACCACCGGAAATACGGAAAAGTAAATTTTACCTTCTTTCACCGGAACCTCTAATCCGGATTCAGTCTTTCACTTTTTTTTCGGTCTGAAGGAAGGCCGGTCAGTAAATGCATGGGCAGTTTTTTATACATTTACTGGATTAAACCCTTGCCCCATGAATCGAAATGCGAATCTTGACAATTTACACCGGACCCCGGAATGGGATGTGATCGTCATCGGCGGTGGTGCCACCGGCCTGGGTTGTGGTGTCGAATCCGCCACCCGGGGTTTCAAAACCTTGCTCCTCGAGCAAAGTGATTTTGCAAAAGGCACTTCCAGCCGGAGTACCAAGCTGGTACATGGCGGCGTACGCTATCTGGCCCAGGGCGATGTTTCCCTGGTGCTTGAAGCGCTGAAGGAACGCGGCCTGCTGCGCCAGAATGCCCCGCATCTGGTCCGGAATCTGTCCTTTATTATCCCCAATTACGATTGGTGGGGTGGCCCGTTTTATACCCTCGGTTTGAAAGTGTATGATATGATGTCCGGCAAGCTGGGACTCGGTCCCTCGGAACACATCACCATCGATGCGGTGAAGAAAGCCATCCCCAACCTGAAGAAGGAAGGGTTGAACGGCGGCGTGGTCTATTACGACGGTCAATTCGATGATGCCCGCCTGGCCATCAACCTGGCCCAGACGTTGGAAGATAACGGCGGAACTCCGTTGAACTACATGAAAGTGACCGGCTTGCTCAAAGATCACAAAGGACTGATCAACGGCGTGCAGGTCGTTGATATGGAAAGTCAGGACGAATATGATCTGAAGGCCCGGGTGGTCATCAACGCCACGGGTGTTTTCACCGACAGCATCATCCAGATGGACGCACCAGAAAGCAAACGCACGATCATCCCATCCCAGGGTGTGCATATCGTGTTGGATAAAAGGTTCCTTCAGGGAAAATCTGCCATTATGATCCCGAAGACCCAGGATGGCCGTGTGCTGTTTGCCGTACCCTGGCATGATAAAGTGGTCGTGGGAACCACCGATACGCTGATGGAAGCCATCTCGCTGGAACCAAGGGCACTTCCTGAAGAGATCGATTTTATCCTGGATACGGCAGGGCAATATCTTACCTATCAGCCAAAAAGATCCGATGTGCTCAGTGTGTTTGCCGGACTTCGGCCGTTGGCAGCACCCGAAGAGGAAGGGGAGAAAACAAAAGAAATTTCCAGGAGCCATAAAGTGAGTGTGGCTCCATCGGGCCTGGTGAGCATCACCGGCGGCAAATGGACTACCTATCGGAAAATGGGAGAGGATACCCATGACAAGGCCATCCTGGTGGGTGGTCTCGAAGAAAAACCCTCTGTGACGGCACAGATGCCGATCCACGGTTATGTGAAAAATATCGATGAAACGGACCATTTGCATTTTTATGGTTCGGATGCCGTCCGGATACAAAATCTCATCCGTGAGGATCCCCGACTCGGGGAGCCTTTGGTGTATCCGTATCCTTATCTGAAAGCAGAAGTGATTTGGGCCGTGCGTGAAGAGATGGCCCGGACGGTGGAAGACTTTCTGGCCCGAAGGATCCGTTTGTTGCTGCTGGATGCGCGCCAAAGCATCGAGGCTGCGCCCGTCGTAGCCCAGCTGATGGGCGAGGCGCTGGGATACCGGCGCCGCTGGCAGCGGGAGCAGATCGAAAAGTATACCGCCCTTGCCAGGGAGTATATTCTGGAATAAAATCACCCTGAAAAGAGATACGTTCATGAAAGAAAAATATATCCTGGCTTTGGATCAGGGAACCACCAGCAGCCGCGCCATTATTTATGATAAATCGGGAAAGATCCGGTCCTTTGCACAAAAAGAATTTACCCAGTATTTTCCCCAACCGGGTTATGTGGAACACGATCCGCAGGAGATCTACAGTTCCCAGATCACGGTGGCGGCCGAAGCCATCACCAAGATGCGCATCCATGATCTTTCCCTCGAAGCCATCGGCATCACCAATCAGCGGGAAACTACCATCCTTTGGGATCGAAAAACCGGCAAACCTGTATACAATGCCATCGTTTGGCAGGACCGTCGGACTTCGGGCTTTTGTGATCAACTCAAAGCCCAGGGATATCAGGAACTGATCCGGCAGAAAACCGGTCTGGAGATCGATGCCTATTTTTCAGGGACCAAGATCAGATGGATCCTGGATAACGTCCCGGGCGTCAGGAAAAAAGCGGAAAAAGGCCTGTAGGCTTTTGGCACCGTCGATTCATGGCTGATCTGGAATCTTACCAACGGCCGGAAACATCTGACCGATGTCAGCAATGCTTCCCGAACCATGCTCTTCAACATCCACTCATTGGAGTGGGATCCGGACCTGTTGAAACTGCTGGACATCCCGGCATCGCTCCTCCCGGAAGTGAAACCCAACAGCTTCGCTTTTGGTGTCACCGATTCGCTGATCTTTTCAAAGAAAATTCCCATCACCGGCGTGGCCGGTGACCAGCAGGCCGCCCTGTTCGGACAGATGTGCATCCACAAAGGCATGGTGAAAAACACTTACGGTACGGGTTGTTTTCTGATGCTGAACACCGGTAAGGAGGTTATTGAATCCAAAAACCGATTGCTGACCACTGTGGGATGGCAGCTGAACGGGGAAACCACGTATGCGCTGGAAGGCAGTGTTTTTGTGGGCGGCGCGGTGGTGCAGTGGCTGCGTGATGAAATGGGTTTTTTCCGTCAGGCTGCGCACAGTGAAAAGCTGGCTGCTTCGGTGGAGGACAACGGCGGTGTGTATTTTGTCCCGGCATTTACCGGACTGGGTGCGCCCTACTGGAATCAGGATGTTCGGGGTACAATCTTCGGGATCACCCGGGGTACCACCAAAGCCCACATCGTGCGAGCTGCCCTGGAATCCATTGCTTTTCAGAGCTATGACGTGATCCGGGCCATGGAGCAGGATGCCGGTTTTAAGATCGAAACACTGCGCGTGGATGGCGGTGCCTCCGCCAATGACCTTTTGATGCAGATCCAGGCAGACGTCTTGCAAACCACGGTACAACGACCCGAGGTGGTGGAAAGTACTTCGCTGGGTGCCGCTTATTTCGCCGGTTTGCAAACCGGATATTGGTCAGATGTAAGGGATATTGAAAAACATTGGGCGCTGGAAAAAACCTTCCATCCGGTCAAAGACAGATCGGCAGTGCAGCCCATGCTGGAAGCCTGGAAAAAAACAGTGCGCCTGCTGAATACGGCTCCTTAAGTTTATTTATCTTTCGTGGTTGGCAAACAACCGGTAGCTGTAAAGGAGCTGCAGGGTGGTGAAACTGCGGGGGTCGAGCACGGTGATATGGGTTTCATAATAGGAAGATCTTGCATACCATCCCAGGTCTTTTTCAAACTCGATCGTCAACTGCGACCGTTCTCCCAGCTTGTATGAATAACCCAGTTGTGCGCTGGTAAAAACCGGATACTGATAGTTGGACCGATAATCATAAGTGACCTCATAACGCGGCATCAGGTTGAAATGGGTTGATAACCCGACATGGAAAACAGCATGATGCCTTTTTCCCGGCGACCATAAAAAATTAAAGGGGATTTTGAGCGATTCCGAATGCCAGTGGGTACCCTGAGGAGGGGGCATGGAAATATACCCGGAAGACCTGTTGTATAGATATCCCAACCCGGACTCTAATCCAAATGTGGTATTTATGAAATACTGAACCTGGATTCCTGCCTGAAAGGCATAACCATAATCGGCATAGGGTAATTGAGGCTGTTCCAAACCCGAATTGTGATTTTGATAGACTTCAGAAGCCGATTCATAAGCAAATCCCCCTCCGGCAAATGCCTGTAAGGACCATTGTGCCGTTGCCCAAAGAGGAAGGAACAGCAGCGCCAAAGAAAACCATAAGCTTTTCATAATGCTTGTTTTTAAAAAGTTTCAGGGATCCGATGCGGAGAAAAAGGATCCTTTTTAGGAATTGGTTTGACCAAAGGTAAAAAATTAAATAAACCGCTCCGGAAAGTTGGTGAAGACCGCATCAATTCCCAGGGCTTTCATTTTCTCGTATTCGTCCTCGCGGTTCACCGTGTAAACCCAAACCTGTAAGCCGTTTTGATGGATCTCATCCAACCGCTTCTTATGGATGTGATCGATGGATAGATTGATGGAAAAGGCACCGAGTTCTCGTGAAAGATTCCGGTATCCTGCCGGATGGCTTTCATACAAAATCCCGATCGGGAGCTGCGGCATCAGGGTATGAAATTCACGGAGCTGATGATGGTGAAAGGAAGAAATGACAAAATCTTCGTTTTTCCATTTTGGATCCCGGAGCGCCGATTTGATCAGGGTGGCTGTGGCTGCTGCCACCTGCCTTCCTTTAAGTTCGATGTTGATCCTGGCTTTTCCGTTCATCAGGTTGAAGACTTCCAGCAGGGTAGGAATTTTTTCACCGTTGCCGGCATCCAAACCCTGAAGTTCAGAAAGTGTTTTCCGGGAAACCCATCCGGTACCGTTGGTAGTCCGGTTGACTAGGGAATCATGGATCACCACCAATTCGCCTGTTTTGCAACGTTGTACGTCGAGCTCGATCATTGGGGCTCCGAAAACCAGGGCTTCACGAAAAGAAGGGAGGGTATTTTCCGGATAGGTGCCGCTGGCACCGCGATGGGCAATAACAAGCATGTTTTTTTGTTTTTCCCGAACCTGGATCCTTAAAAAACAGACAGGCCGGTTTTCGTTGTAAACAATTCCAGCGCCTTGATGCCTCGTACGGAATTTCCTTTTTCGTTGAGCCGGGGACTCCAGACGGCGATGGTGAATTTTTCGGGATACAGGGCAATGATGCCGCCGCCGACGCCACTCTTTCCAGGCAAGCCGACCGTAAAGGTATATTCGCCCGACTCGTCGTAAAATCCACAGGTCTGCATCAGGGCGTTCAGGCGTTTGGTCTGACTTTTGGTCAGGATTTCATCCTGCGCGCCGGGATTCTTTCCGTGGTTTGCAAAAAGCAGGAAAGTCCGGGCCAGCTCTTCACAACTCATTTCGATGGAACACATGTTAAAATACAGGTCCAGGACCTTTTCCACCGGGTTTTGGATGTTTCCGAAAGATTTCAGCAGATGGGCCACGGCCCGGTTACGGTATCCGGTTCTTTTTTCTGATAGGGCCACCGCCTTGTTGTAGCTGACTTTTTCTCCACCTGAAAGATGACGGATAAAATGCAGCAGCTCTTTTTTCGGATCATTCAAATGCGATACCAGGATGTCGGCGATCACCAGGGCTC
>JBJKPL010000294.1:0-8022 GCA_046706345.1 Candidatus Sulfidibacterium sp. | reverse complement strand
ATTATCAATCAGGGAGATTTCATCAGAGTGATCCCCCTGGTCGACCATGGAAAAATAAAAGTTTCCCGACAGGATGAATCGGGAAAAGAGGTGATGCTTTACTCGATCCTGCCCGGAGAAACCTGCGCCCTGACGCTGGCATCGGGGCTTCGCCATCAGCAAAGCGCCGTTTATGCGGAAACGGAAACCGACACCCGCCTGCTCGCCATCCCCCTACCCGATCTCGAAAACTGGCTGATTTCGTATCCCAGGCTGAGCGATTTTATTGTGAATACTTTTCATGTGCGATTTGAGGAACTGATCCGCGTGGTGGACTCGGTCACCTTCCGGACCATCGAATTCAGGCTCATTCGTCAACTGATGCAACTGAAAGGGGAAGACAACCTTGTGAAAGCCACCCACCAGGAGCTGGCCGACCAACTGGCCACTGCCCGTGAAGTGGTTTCCAGGTTGCTGAAACAACTGGAAAAAGAGAAAAAGATCATCAACCACAGAGGATACATTGAAATTGTTGACCTTATGTAACTTTTGTCACCGAACAACTCATCCGGGTTTTATATTTTTGTGTTGATACAAACCAAAACAGAAAAGTCATGAAACAAAATGTTGGAAACGCTGACAAAATCATCCGGTGGATCATCGGCATCGTCATTGCCGGATTGGGCATTTATTATCAAAGTTGGTGGGGGTTGCTGGCCATCATTCCGATTGCAACCGCACTTTTCAGCTTCTGCCCGCTGTATGCGCCATTCAAACTTTCCACGATGAAAAAGCAATGATCAGGTTGTCATGCCTGACCTGCATTTCATCACCATCAGGTACCTGATGGATGATCTCAAAAAGCCGCACGCCTGACCTTGCGGCTTTTTGAATAATTCGCCGGGCACTCACGGATAAATTCGCCGAAACATCCCGATCTCCCCTATAGCCCATTGACTGATGCCCAAATTCTTAGGTCGGTTTCTTAACAACCTGCGTTTAACAACTATTTGTGGGTTTCCTTGTTTTTCTTGGTCAATCCGCTATTTTTGCATGAAATTTAGGAGCAATGTCAGTAGAATATAATGATGATAGCATCAGGTCGCTGGACTGGAAAGAACACATCCGGCTCCGGCCCGGAATGTATATCGGGAAGCTGGGAGACGGAAACTCTCCCGACGATGGGATCTATGTTCTTCTGAAGGAAATTCTGGACAACTCCATTGATGAATTTATCATGGGCAATGGCCAGGCCATTGAGATCACCATCGAGGATAAAACGGTGACCGTCAGGGATTACGGAAGAGGAATGCCCCTGGGCAAAGTGCAGGCATGTGTCAGTCAGATCAACACGGGCGCCAAATACGATTCCAAAGTTTTTAAGAAATCCGTTGGACTGAACGGTGTGGGTTCCAAAGCCGTCAACGCGCTTTCTTCCTACTTCCGGGTACAGTCGATCCGGGAAGGCAAGACCAAAATCGTCGAATACAAAAGAGGTGAACTTGTCACCGATGAACCCATCACGGAATGTTCCGATAAATCGGGTACGCTGGTGACTTTCATTCCTGATGAAAAGGTGTTTCCCAACTTTCATTATATCTCGGATTACGTGGAAGAAATGCTGTGGAATTATGTTTTCCTGAACAACGGCATCACCATTTTCTATAACGGCCAGCCGATGCAGGCCAAGAACGGTCTGCTCGACCTGCTGGAACACAACATCGACGGCAACGGCCCGGTAACCTATCCCATCATCCGGATCAAGGAAGGCGACTTTGAATGCGCATTTTCCCACAGTTCGCGCTCCTACACCGAAGAATATTATTCTTTTGTCAACGGACAGCACACCACCCAGGGAGGAACCCATCAGGGTGCGTTCCGGGAGGCGCTCGTGAAAACCATCCGCGAATTTTACAAAAAAGATTTCGACACCAGCGACATCAGAACCTCGCTCATCGCAGCCGTCAGCGTGAAGGTCCAGGAACCGGTTTTTGAGTCCCAGACCAAAACCAAGCTGGGCTCTCAATACCTGGAGCCCAATGGACAAAGCATCCGGAATTACATCGGTGACATCATCAAACGGAACCTCGACAATTATCTTCACATCCATACCGAGACCGCCGATCTGTTGTATCGGAAGATCCTGGAATCGGAGAAGGAGAGAAAAGACATGGCCGGCATCAAAAAACTGGCCCGCGAAAGCGTTAAAAAAGCCAGTCTCCACAACAAGAAATTACGCGATTGCCGTATTCACCTGGATACCAACGACGAAAAACGGCTCGAAAGTACCCTGTTCATCACCGAGGGTGACTCCGCCAGCGGTTCGATTACCAAATCAAGGGACGTCCAAACGCAAGCCGTATTCAGCCTACGCGGAAAACCGCTGAACAGTTACGGCCTCAGTAAAAAGATCGTCTATCAGAATGAGGAATTCAACCTCCTGCAAGCGGCGCTGAACATCGATGAAAGTCTCGAAGATCTTCGCTACAACTACATTGTTATTGCCACCGACGCCGATGTGGACGGTATGCACATCCGGATGTTGCTGCTGACGTTCTTTCTGCAGTTCTATCCCGACCTGGTCAAAGCAGGGCACCTGTTTATTTTGCAAACCCCGCTATTCCGGGTCCGCAACAAAAAAGAAACCCTTTATTGTTACAACGAAAAAGAACGGCAGGATGCCATCGCAAAATTAAAACCCAATCCCGAGATCACCCGTTTTAAAGGCTTGGGAGAGATCTCTCCGGATGAATTCAAACACTTCATCGGGAAAAACATGCGGCTGGATCCGGTCATCCTGAAAAGAGAATCTTCGGTTCCCGAAACCCTGGCATTTTACATGGGGAAAAATACACCGGAACGGCAGGATTTTATCATTCAAAATCTGCGTATTGAAGAAGATGTCGTAGACGAAGTAGCCGTTTAACGACGGAATTTATTTTTAAAATTTAACCGGCAAGATTCCAATTGCCGGTTTTTTTATTTCCGGGCATTTCATTGACTCATAGTTTTTATCTATGGTTTCATTAATATTATCGATTTGACTAATGGATCCATCCATGTTACCTTTGTGGATGATCAGCCATACATTTCAGAAAACCCCTACTCATCAGAATATGTAAAACTAAAATTCATCACCTATGGAAAACAATTCAAAAGACATGAGCCAATGCCCGGTGACCGGGGCAACACATCCGCATACTGCCGGGGGTGGTGGGACAAAAAACCGCGACTGGTGGCCCCATCGGCTCCGGTTGAACCTCTTGCGTCAGCATTCCTCCTTATCGAACCCCATGGAGGAAGATTTTAATTATGCCAAGGAATTTAACAGCCTGGATCTGGAGGCGTTAAAGAAAGACATACAGAAAATTTTGACGGATTCCCAGGAATGGTGGCCTGCCGATTTCGGAAACTACGGTCCCCTGTTTATCCGGATGGCCTGGCATGCAGCGGGCACCTACCGCATCGGTGACGGGCGTGGCGGAGCAGGCTCGGCGCAACAACGTTTTGCCCCTCTGAACAGCTGGCCCGACAATGCCAATCTCGACAAAGCACGCCGACTGCTGTGGCCGGTTAAGCAAAAATATGGCCGGAAGATCTCCTGGGGTGACCTGATGATCCTAACGGGGAATGTTGCGTTGGAATCCATGGGCTTCAAAACCTTCGGTTTCGGCGGTGGCCGGGAAGATGCCTGGGAACCGGACGAATCCGTTAATTGGGGTTCCGAAACCACCTGGCTGGGAGACAAAGACCGGTATTCCGGCGAGCGGGACCTGGAAAATCCCCTGGCAGCCGTGCAAATGGGGTTGATCTATGTGAATCCGGAAGGCCCGGGTGGCAATCCGGATCCGCTGGCAGCGGCCAAAGATATTCGGGAGACCTTTGCCCGAATGGCCATGAATGATGAAGAAACCGTGGCCCTGATCGCCGGGGGTCACACCTTTGGAAAGACGCACGGCGCCGGCGATCCGGCGCTTGTAGGTCCTGAGCCCGAAGCCTCCGGCATCGAAGAACAGGGCCTGGGTTGGATCAGCAAACACAAAACAGGCAAGGGGGGCGACACCATCACCGGGGGCCCCGAAGTTACCTGGACTCAAACACCGACCCAATGGAGCATGAACTTCTTCGAGAACCTTTTTGGTTATGAATGGGAACTGACCAAAAGCCCGGCCGGGGCTTATCAATGGGTGGCCAAAAATGCCGGTCCGGTGATCCCTGATGCCCATGATGCTTCGAAACAACACGTGCCTGCCATGCTGACCACCGATCTGGCTTTGCGTTTTGATCCGGTTTATGAAAAGATCTCGAGACGTTTCCACGAAAATCCGGATGTATTTGCTGATGCTTTTGCCCGTGCGTGGTTCAAACTCACCCACCGCGACATGGGTCCCAAAGCCCGCTATCTCGGACCTGAGGTACCGAAGGAAAACCAGATCTGGCAGGATCCGATTCCCGCGGTGGATCATCCGCTGATCGACGAAAAAGATGCTGCCGCTCTGAAAACCCAGATTTTGAATTCGGGCCTGCAGGTATCTGAACTCGTTTCAACCGCCTGGGCATCGGCTTCCACCTTCCGCGGCTCCGATAAACGAGGAGGCGCCAATGGCGCCCGCATCCGGCTTGCGCCCCAGAAATTCTGGTCGGTCAACAATCCGGCCCAACTGGCCAAAGTACTGGACACATTGGAAAACATCCAAAAAGCCTTTAACAGCGTCAAATCCAACGGGAAAAGAGTGTCGCTGGCCGATCTGATCGTGCTGGCCGGATGCGCCGGTGTGGAAAAAGCAGCAAAGGAAGCCGGTTATGATATCACGATTCCTTTCACTCCCGGACGCACAGATGCTTCCCAGAAAGAAACCGATGTAGAATCGTTTTCTGTGCTGGAACCCCTTGCCGACGGTTTCAGAAACTATGCGAAAACAAACCAGGTGTTCCCGGAAGCCCTGCTGATCGACAAAGCACAACAACTGACCCTGACGCCTCCCGAAATGACTGCACTGATCGGGGGTATGCGGGTGCTCAACACCAATTTCGACCAGTCGCGGCATGGTGTATTTACCGATCGTCCGGAGGTCCTTTCCAACGATTTCTTTGTCAATCTGCTCGACATGAGCACGGAATGGAAGCCTGTTTCGGAATCCAGGGAGCTGTTCGAAGGCCGTGATCGCGCCAACGGCGAACTGAAATGGACCGGTACACGGGTTGACCTGATTTTCGGATCCAACGCGGAACTGCGTGCGCTGGCAGAAGTTTACGCCAGCGCGGACGGCGGAAAGAAATTCATCCTGGACTTTGCCCGCGCCTGGAACAAAGTGATGAACCTGGATCGTTTTGATCTGAAATGATCTTTTTGATTTTTTCGAAAACGACCACTTCGTGCACACCTTACAAAATAGCCGGGAGAGGTCCCCGGCTATTTTATTCAATCCTTATCTTTGCAGGCAACACTTGGTCCGATCCGCTCGGACTGATCCTGGGAAAAGTAAGAATGGAGCTTGAATTGTTTACATCGTCACTGAGTCAAAGGCTGGCATTGCCGCTGCCCGGAAGAGCTGCGCACGAAATCATGGTCCCGCCGACACGGAAAGCAACGCTGGATTTGCCTTTTCCCGGAAATAATGTCAAATACAGCGCCGTACTCATCCTGCTGTATCCCACAGCCGGTACGTTCGGTTTTGTGCTGATCAAAAGGGCCAGTTACAACGGCGTTCACAGCGGGCAAATCGCCCTTCCCGGAGGGCAGATCGAATCCACCGACCCGAGTCTGGAATATACTGCATTGCGGGAATCCCACGAAGAAGTAGGGATTGACATTCACAAAGTCAGGATCCTGGGAAAGCTCAGCGAGATCTACATTCCACCGAGCAATTTCCGCGTTCAGCCATTTGTGGGGTTCTATTCCGGGGCCCCCGATTTTCATGCCGACGGCATCGAAACCATCCGCACCATTGAAGTTGATATTCGTGATTTTTTGAATCCGGCACTTCGAACCGAGAAAATGATCCTTTCCAGGGATGGACGCGAATACCTGGTCCCCTGTTTCTATCTGAACCATGAAATTGTCTGGGGCGCCACCGCCATGATCCTGAGCGAATTCCTGGCGGTACTGACAGATCTCCCGGAAGGTTGGCTTCCTAAGCCTCGCTAGGGATATGATCCAATTCCACACCGGCCCTGCGCAACAGTTCCAAACCGTCGGTGATGCGATATTCCCGGTCATAGACCACCCGTAATATCCCGGCCTGAATGATCAGCTTGGCACACTCCACACAAGGTGCATCGGTGATGTACAAGGTGGCTCCTTCGCTGCTGTTGTTGGATTTGGCCACTTTCGTGATGGCGTTGGCTTCGGCATGCAGTACATATTGCTTGGTGTGTCCGGTTTCATCCTCACACACATTCTCAAATCCGGATGGCGTTCCATTGTAACCGTCGGAAATGATCATGCGTTCTTTCACCAGCAAAGCCCCCACCTGTCTGCGTTTGCAATAGGAGTTCTTGGCCCATACACGCGCCATTTCCAAATAGCTTTTGTCAAACTTTTTATCTTTATGGGAATTCTTGTTATTCATGATCAGGAAAATTAAAAACAGGTCAAATGACCGTTGCGAATATAGAAAAATTCGGCGGGAAAAGTTCACCACCTGTCCCCCATATTGAGGTTCCTTTCCCGGCTTCGGTTTTTTGTTTTCCTATCTTTGCAAAAAAGTTTTTCATGTCTGAATTCATCAACAATTCCGGGTACCGTATCGAAGCCCTGCACAAATTCCTGATCGGCATCAGCGAGCAAAAGGAAAAAGGCGCCGAACTCGTGGCATTATATCGCGAAGCCCTTGATGCCTGCCATCCATATGATGTCATGGTTGCCATCGACCTTTTAATGAAGGAAAACCTCGAACTTTCCGTGATCAAATCCGGGGTCAACCGCTCGCTGAACCTGCTTTACAAAGGGTTGAATACCTATCCCGCACCCGATTATTTTCAGAAACCTTTTTTCAGCCTGCTGAAGCAGGAAAATGATGAAGTTCACCTTCTGCTAAGCCGACTGCGGTCACACATCAGAAAGGTCAACGAAAAGGAGGTTTCTGAACCTGAGTTCAGCAAAGGCCTGGAGGCGATCAGAGAAGGAATCACAAAAATGAATGAATTCCAGCTGCATTATGTGAAGCTCGAGAACATTCTCTTTCCCTATATTGAAAAACATTTCAGCGAGTCGGGATGCCTGCCTTTGATGTGGTCTTATCATGATGATGTCCGAAACAGCATCCGGGAAGGAGCCGAAATACTGCATGGAAAAACCGTGGATCTGAAGCAGCTGAACCGCATTCTGGGAGAACTTTATTTTGTGGTGTATGCCATGCGCTTTCGCGAAGAACACATTCTGTTTCCTGTGATCCTGGATCGGATCCCGGAAGAAGAAATAACCGAGATGGCACAACAGGCTTTTGAAGTCGGTTTCGCTTTCATTAATCCCGGGCACAAAACGGAAAAAGCCAAACCCATTCAGGACAGTGGGAACAGCCAATTTCTCAGCCTCGAAGCCCTGGAAGATAAGATCCTGGATTTCGATACCGGCAAACTCACGGTTAAACAAGCCATCATGATGTTGAATCATCTGCCGGTGGACATGACTTTTGTGGATGAAAATGATCGGGTTTGCTATTTTTCCAATCCCGAACATCGCATTTTTCAACGTTCCAAGGCCATCATCGGCCGGTTGGTGGAAAACTGTCATCCGCCGTCGAGTGTTCATGTGGTGAAAGAGCTGGTGGAATCCTTCCGGTCCGGGAAGAAAGACAAAGAAAGTTTCTGGATCCAGATGGGCGGGCAATTCATTCTGATCCAATACTTTGCCATGCGAGATGCGTCGGGAAAATACGGTGGCACCCTGGAGGTTAGCCAGGAAATTACGGGCATCCGGAAACTGGAAGGGGAAAAACGACTGATGGATTAATCCCTTAAAACCGCAGGCGCAGACAAAGACCGTTATAAGCGCCGGCACTGCGTTTCAGCGGCGGATAGATGACGGGAGAAACTTCCATG
>JBJKPL010000293.1:0-5435 GCA_046706345.1 Candidatus Sulfidibacterium sp. | reverse complement strand
GATTCGAACACCTCTTCCAGATTCTGTTTGTCGGCCGCTTCACCCTGAGATGCTTCCAGCACCGCTTTCAACCGATAGCTTACCGGAAACTTCAGTTTTTTTTGCTCCTGAGGTCCTGAAGCCGGCCTGTGGCCGTTGTTACCGTTTATCTTTGGATTTGACATGATCACTATTTTTAATGGCTACAAAGATAAAGGCATTTTGGGGTAGAAATCCAGTCGGTTTAAAAAATGGAGGGGAAACGGGAGGGATGGTACTCATGCATCATCTGGTAGACGGTTTCGAAGACGTCTTCCGCATTGGGATTGGAAAAATAATCGCCGTCGGTACTGTAGGCTGCACGGTGTGATTTGGCCGTCAGGGTCCGGGGTTCCAAATCCAGATGAAAGAAACCTTTTCGGGCTTCCAGCACTTTTTGCAGCATGTAGGTGGTGGCGCCACCCGGTACATCTTCGTCAAAAAACAGGATCTTATTGGTTTTTTTCAGGGATTCATAGATCACCCCATTTACATCAAAGGGAATGAGTGTCTGAACATCAATGAGTTCCACACTAATATCGAATTCCTTGAGTTGTTTAACTGCTTCCTGAGCTATACGCACACATGAACCATAAGTTACCAGCGTCAAATCGGTGCCTTCCTGAAGGATCTCCGGTATTCCTACCGGAGTCCTGAATTCTCCCATATTGGAAGGTCTTTTCTCCCGGAGCCGATAACCATTCAGCGGTTCGATGATCACCACAGGCTGATCGGAAGCCAGATAGGTATTATAAAATCCGGCCGCCCGGGTCATATCGCGGGGCACGGCCACATGCACGCCCCGGACGGCACTCAACAGCATCCCCATGGGGGAGCCTGAATGCCAGATGCCTTCCAGCCGGTGTCCGCGGGTACTGATGATCATGGGCGCCTTCTGGCCGCCACGCGTCCTGTAATGGGTCGTGGCCAGGTCATCACTGATCACCTGCAGTCCATACAAAAGATAGTCGAAATACTGGATCTCGGCAATGGGGCGGAGGCCACGCAATGCCATGCCGATACCCTGACCGATGATCGTGGCTTCCCGAATCCCGGTATCAAAGATGCGGTTTTCTCCAAAAAGCTTCTGCAGGCCTTCATAGGTCTGGTTTACTCCGCCAATTTTTCCCACATCTTCACCAAAAGCGACCACCAGCGGGTTCTTTTGAAAGATCTCTTTGAAATTGTCCCGCAGGATCTCCCTGCCGGGGACAGTCTCGGCATCCGGATCAAAGGCAGGAGGAACCCCCACAACTTTTAACGCCGACAGTTCCGATTGACTGTAAAGATGGCTGCTGTATCGAAGGTGATCATCATCCATTTGGGCTTTGAGCCATTTCCGGACATTATTTTTGAAAACCACATCGTGGATATCACAGGTATTGCAAAGCTGACGCAGCGCC
The DNA here is from genome assembly GCA_046706345.1 of Candidatus Sulfidibacterium sp. Lineage (GTDB taxonomy): Bacteria > Bacteroidota > Bacteroidia > Bacteroidales > F082 > Sulfidibacterium. The sequence continues at coordinate 4,014 of JBJKPL010000293.1, read as the reverse complement.
TTACGCGCGGCACTCATTACGTCTTTACGGATGGGGGGATCTATTTGCGCCAGTTCTTTCTTCAAAGCTTCGACCCGATCCCTTTCGGCACAGGTGCAACGACTCATATTGATCTGTTGCAGCAGTTCACTGCGCTGTTTTTTGATGGGATCGAGGAAATTTTTCCAGGCATTTTTCCGGGCTTCCCGAACCCTGTTAATCGCTTCTTTTTCAATATCTTCCAATTCCTGAAGGGAAGCAATATTTTCCTCCAGGATCCACTGTTTCATTCGCAGGATTCCGTCTCTTTCTTTCTCGTCCTGAAGCTGTTCCGGCGTCTTATAACGCTCGTGCGATCCCGAAGTGGAATGGCCCTGAGGTTGGGTACAGCCCATGATGTGAAATAAGACGGGGACATGATTCTTCCGGCACAAGTCGACGCCTTTGCGGTAGGTATCGATCAATCCGGGGTAATCAAAGGCATGCGCTCTGAAAATCTCGATCCCGTTGGTATTATTTTCCTTCTGGAAACCACGGAGGGCTTCCGAAATATTGCCTTTGGTGGTCTGGTACTGGTTCGGTACGGAAATGCCCCATTGGTCGTCCCAGACGGAAATCGCCAGAGGAACCTGCAGGACGCCAGCCGCATTCAGGGTTTCAAAAAAATGGCCTTCGGAAGTCGATGCATCACCAATTGTTCCGAAAGCCACTTCATTGCCCTGATCTGAAAAACCCTTGATTATTTCAGGATCTTTCATGGCCCTGAAGTGTTTGGAAGCACACGCGAGTCCGAGCAATCGGGGCATCTGGCTGGCCGTGGGAGAGGTGTCGCAGGAACTGTTCTTTTGGAGGGTAAGATCCTTCCAGCGCCCGTTTTCATCCAGGCTTCTGGAACCAAAATGGTTGTTCATCAGCCGTCCGCCGCTGACGGGATTGGCTTTCAAATCAGTGTCTCCGTAAAGCTGGGCAAAAAATTCTTCCAGGCTCATCATGTTGGCGGCCAGCATAAAGGTCTGATCCCTGTAATATCCCGACCGCCAGTCGCCTTCCCGGAAAGTTCTGGCCATGGCCAGCTGGGGGATCTCTTTTCCATCCCGGAAAATGCCGAATTTCGCTTTCCCGGTCAACACCTCACGCCGGCCGAGCAAACTGGCCTGGCGGCTTTCAAGGGCGATCCGGTAATCACGTAAAATATCCTTTTTGGTCAGTTTTAAATGGGAAAGAACTGATTGCGCTGCTTGTGCCATTAGGGATTCTTAATTTGATGGTGCAAATATAATAATTAAAATGGTTCTAAATAAGTATCCACAGCCATGTTTTTCTTGCTTCAGGGCGCCAGGTAAGCCGTTTCCGGAAAATACGCACGTCTGATTGAAACGATCATGTGACCTGGTTACCGAAAGCTTCAAAAAAATCTCCTTTAAGAAAACCGGACAAAAGTATTTCCTGAAAAGACAAGCCGGATTAGATAATATATGATTTCCAACCTTATGAAATGATTTGTTGGGGAGATCCAGGAAAAACCACTGAAATTCAGCTATTAATAGAAATTCGTTCACAAACCTTTTTGTCCTATAATTTATATTATGTTAAATATACTATTTAAAAAGAAAGGGAAGAAAGGATCACCCTCTTCCCTTATCTTGTTAATTATTGTTATTCGAAGCGGCATTCAAAGCTTTCAGCTTATCGTACATTTTCAAACGCGTATAGGCTTCTTTCAAGGCCGTGATGGAGAGTTTATCTCCGGGGCGAATGCTCTGGGCTTTTTCAAGCCAGGGCAAAGCCAGTTTTAACTGAGCATTGGCTGAGTCGTTCAGTGCATTGTATTCTTTCACTTTATCCAACGGCAGGTTATTGGCTTGTTTCTGAATGTCTGAAGCCGTATTCACAAAAATAGCGCCGATGTTATAGTAAGCCTCATAGAAATCAGGATTCACGCCGATGGCTTTCTTATAATTATCTTCAGCCAGTTTCTTGTTTCCGGCATCGTCATAGCTTTTTCCGATCAGGAAATAGAAATTAGCATTGCTCGGGCTTTTGGGATCTCTGGAGATGGCCTCTTTCAGGCTGGCGACCAGCTGTTCTGATTTTCCCTGCTCCAGGTAGATCTGTGCCTGTTCCAGTAAGATGCTCAGTTCTTTGGGGTAACGGGTTCTTCCCAAGTTCAGGGCCTGCATGGCAGCCGCGGTGTCTCCCATCTGTTTCAACGAGCGTGAATAGAAAATATACACTTTGGGATCCTTGAACTGCAGATCGATACATTTTTTCAGGTATTCGGCGGCCACTTTGGGCTGATTGGCCAACACCCCGCTGATTCCAACGTTATAAGCTGCAGTAGTATCGGTTTTTCCCATCATGCCTGCAATTTTATAGGCCTGGGCAAAATCGATAATCGCCTTATTAAAGTCCTTGACCTTGAAGTCATTGGCTCCCGCAGTATAAAAAACAGCGGAAAGTTTTCCGATATATTGGTCGGCTTCCTTGGAAATCCGGTGCTTTTCATCAAGTTTTTTGGCTTTTTCAAGGCCTTCCAGTGCCTTTTGGGCTGCATTGGGATCCAAATTACGGAATACCGGCAACGGGCTGGTTGAAATACCATAATAAATTTCACCGTAATACAACCATGTTTTGGCATCATTCATGGTCTTTTCGTTCTTGACAGCCTTGTCAATAGCCTCCTTGGCTTCCTTGAGTTTCCCTTTTTGTAATGCCAGATAGGCATCGGTACGCTCGCCCCTCTGTGCATAAGCAGAAAACACAAAAGACAAACTCATAGCTGTTAATAAAATGATTTTTTTCATGAGATATTATTTTTTTGCAAATATATTTAATTACACTAATTATACACTGTATGTCAAACTGATTAAAGTTCTTCTAAATTAACCCGTTTTATTCCTGGGAATCAGAATCCTGCATTTCAGCACCTTCGGCACTCTCGGATTCTTCGGGGTCGCTGCTGCTTCCCCCCTCACCTTCGAATTCGGTAACCGGAACCTTGGCCACGGCCGCGATTTCGTCGTCATCTTTCAAATTGATCAGCCGGACTCCCTGAGTAGCCCGTCCCATGGTACGCAACTCACTGACACTGATCCGAATGGTGATCCCGGATTTGTTGATGATCATCAGGTCGTCCTCATCGGTGACATTGTTGATGGAAATGAGCTGTCCCGTTTTTTCGGTGATGCTCAGGGTTTTTACGCCCTTCCCTCCCCGATTGGTCACACGGTAATCTTCTAATTTAGAGCGTTTTCCGTAACCTTTCTGGGAAACCACCAGCACATCATAGTCAGGATGTTCAAGACAGATCATTCCGATCACTTCATCCTGATCGCTGGAAAGCCGGATGCCACGCACCCCGGCAGCCGTTCTTCCCATGGGACGCACGGTATTTTCCGGGAAACGGATGGCGTTCCCTGATCTCAGGGCCATCAATACTTCATTGTTGCCGTTGGTGAGGCGAGCCTGCAGCAGTTCATCGTCCTCATGGATGGTGATGGCATTGATGCCCCCCTGCCGCGGCCGCGAATAGGCCTCCAGCGAAGTCTTTTTTATCGTTCCTTTTTTCGTGGCCAATATGATGAAGTTGTTGTTGATGTATTCTTCATCATTCAGGTTTTTCACATTAATATAGGCTTTCACCGAGTCTTCAGGATCTATCTGGATCAGGTTCTGGATGGCACGTCCCTTCGAAGTCTTTGCCCCTTCCGGGATCTCAAAAACCCGCATCCAGTAGACTTTCCCCTTTTGTGTGAAGAAAAGCATGTATTCGTGGTTGGTAGCCACGAAGAGATGTTCCAGGAAGTCTTCCTCGCGGGTGGTACTGCCACGCGAACCCCGGCCTCCCCTGGCCTGCACCCTGTATTCCGACAAGGGGGTCCGCTTGATGTAGCCCAGATTCGAGATGGTGATGGCCACCGGTTCGTTGGGGATCACATCTTCCATGCGAATGTCTTCGGCCGTGTATTCGATTTCGGAACGACGTTCGTCCCCGTATTTTTCCTTGACACGCGTCAACTCGTCCTTGATGATCTC
>JBJKPL010000292.1:0-2154 GCA_046706345.1 Candidatus Sulfidibacterium sp. | reverse complement strand
TTTCATACAGCGCCAGGTCCCGGACATAGTGCTTACTGGTTTCCATGCCTGTGGTGCCGCTGCTGGTAAAAACAACCGCTTCCCGAAAGTTTCCGGAAGTCACCCGATGGCTTTTGAAAAATTCGATGGGCTGGAACGGGATCTTTTCAACCTGGTCGACGGTGTCGGGATTTACCTCGAGCGCATCCACAAAATCCCGGTAGGTCATGTTTTGCTGATATTGAAAACGAAAGACTTCCAGTGCCAGTGAAGTAAAATCAGATGAGTTCCTGATTTGAAATATCTTTTCGGTAATGCGGTCTGTGTTTGTCATGGATCAGAATCTGGTCTTCCAATTTAAATCGGTACAAAAATACGCTTTATGCACTGCCGATTGAAACATAATTTTTAATTTACACGCTCGAAATTGCACAGAAAACCAGAGATTTTCCAAGAACCCATTTCGCTAAAAACCCCGTTTGAAAAGCCTTAGCCACCATATTACAGACTATTTTCCCGAAATTAAATAAATTCTTTGCTAATTGGCTCGGGTTTATTAATTTTGCTGCCTCGTTTTCGGGGTGTAGCGCAGCCCGGTTAGCGCGCGTCGTTCGGGACGACGAGGCCGGAGGTTCGAATCCTCTCACCCCGACAACCACAAAGCCTTGCATGAAAATGCAGGGCTTTATTTTTATGGAAAACCACGCCGTAATTCCTTTTTCTTCTTCAAAGAATTCTCATAAAATTTTATTCAAATTACGCGTTACCAATTCAAAAATTGTATTCCTTTGTGCTCTTAAAATCACAGGATTATAGACCTTGCCACATCAACCCAAAACGCATCATTTTCAGGATAATTGGTCATTAAATTCCCTCTTGCTGCCATGATACTACAAGCATCCCATTTATTGTCAGACTTCTCCTAAATCATCCGAACCATTAAATTTTATCAACCTAACCCACTCCGTTTTTGCAATGGAAATCCTAATTTTTAAAATTGCAATTGTCCTGATCGTTGCACTCTTTGTTTTACCCCAACGGGCACAATATTTCTGGAGCCTTATTTTGCATACGGCCCTGTTGGGGATCACAAGCTTCTGGGCCATTGAAAGCCTGTTTCTTCATGCCGGAACGCTCACGCTGACCTTTCTTCCCTTTTGGGGAAACATGATTCCGCTTGTCATTGACCCGCTCTCGGCCTTTTTTCTCCTGGTCGTAAACTTTACCGCTTTTATGGGGATCCTTTATGCAAAAGGATATCTCAAACCCTATTATGACAAAAAAAACAGGATCGAAACGGCATTCCACTTCTTCAATTTTCTGGGGTTACACCTTTCCATGTTGCTGGTGGTCATGCTTCGCGATGCGGTGGCTTTCCTCATTGCCTGGGAGTTGATGTCGCTGTCGTCTTTCTTCCTGGTGATCTTTGAATCTGAGAAAAAAGAGACCTTGAGAATCGGGATCCGCTATCTGATCCAGATGCACATCGGGGTGGCGTTGTTGCTTATTGCTTTTATCGTGGCTTTCGCCGGAAGCAATGCCCCGCTTAGCTTTGATGGGCTCACCACCTATTTTACAGCCCATGATCCATTCTGGTTGTTTTTGCTCTTCTTTGCCGGTTTTGGGATCAAAGCCGGCTTTATTCCGTTACATTCCTGGCTGCCCCATGCCCACCCGGCAGCGCCGTCGCATGTTTCCGGAGTCATGAGCGGTGTGATGATCAAGATGGGAATTTACGGGATCCTCAGAGTGCTGATGTCGGTTCATCACGGTCTGTTCGGCATTGGGCTTTTTATCCTTATCATCTCCCTGATCTCAGGGTTGATCGGAGTTTCGCTGGCCATTGTCCAACATGACGTGAAAAAACTGCTGGCGTATCACAGCATCGAAAATATCGGGATTATCGGCATTGGGATCGGCATTGGCGTGATCGGGCTGGCGGTAAATATCCCCGTCCTTGCCGTGCTGGGTTTTGCAGGCGGCATGCTGCACATTTTAAACCATTCGCTTTTTAAATCGCTGTTGTTTTTCACTTCGGGAAACGTTTACAAACAGACCCATTCAAGAAATATCGAGCAGCTCGGCGGCCTGATCAAAAAAATGCCCAAAACCGCGTTGCTGTTCCTGCTGGGCGCTATGGCCATCAGCGGACTGCCGCCCTTCAACGGATTTATC
>JBJKPL010000291.1:0-6405 GCA_046706345.1 Candidatus Sulfidibacterium sp. | reverse complement strand
CAATACGCGTCGAGTCTCCGGTACTCCAGTCATAAGAATCCTTGGTTCCTTCAGGCCCCGAAAAGGTCAACGTATCCGTGGAAAGTAAAATCCTATCCATTCCCAGATCCACGGTGGGGGTCGGCATCACGGTCACCCGAACCGAATCGGTCTGGTAGCGGCCCTGCAGATCTTTCACGGTAAGTGTATATTCGGTCGAAGTGCTCGGGCAGACTTTCACCGATCCAGCCCGGCTGAATAAGGAATCACCCGCAAACCACTGATAATCGGGCATCCCCGAAGGCCCGCTGAAAGAAATACATTCCCCTTTACACAGCGTGGTGTCGGGACCCAAATCAGGGAAACCGCAAAATCCGGATTCATACTGATATTTCCAACCCGACTGATCCAGACTGCAAAGTGCTTTGCGCAATTGAAGCTCCGTATCTCCTGCCGGCATCTTCAACACATAATCCATGGCTGTCAAGGCAGCCCATTCAGACTTTGTTTTCATCGCCTGATTGGTAAATGAATCTGCCAGAAATGCCGTGGTCTGATAAACACGGCCCTTCCACGAAAAATTAATTAAGGCCGTATCACTCCCGGTACCATGAAAACTCTGTTGCATTGCGCCGTAGACCTGAATATCCTGGACAGGTTGATCTCCCGTAACATTCAGGCTCATGTCATAATGCAGGAGATCCGTGGGGATGGAACCCGAAAAGCTGATCACCAGCCGGTTCCCGGTCAGTTTTTCATGAACTTGTGTGGCTTGTTTGACAGCCTGGTAATCCAACAGATCATCGTCGGTGGTAATGAGAATATCATCCAGACCCGGCGCACCATAGGTCTGATAGATGGATTTCATATCCGACAGAAACCCCGAAGGCATCTGATGCATTCCGGACAGGAACCACCGATGTTCCCCACGCTGACTGGCTTTGAATAATGTATCCGCCACCGTTCTGAATCCGTCGTAAATAAACGCCCGGCAGAGTTTTACCGGTTTCAGCCAGTTGATGGTATCGCTTTCCACATTGAATCCGGTGGTTCCATAGCCAATCCAGGTATTGTCCTGTCCCTGGTTGATCGCCGAGTGGTAGCGGTTTTGCTCAAGGTAGCCGACATAATTCACCACATTGTTGGGGATCACAAAACTTTTCAGGTTCATGGAATCGGAGATCATCCGCCGGGTGTAACTTCGGGTCCGCTGAAAAGCATAATTGATGATTCCCGATGAACTGACATCGGGATTATCAAAAAGCCCGTGGTTGTTGATACCCCAATGGTTTTCATACAGGGTCTTTAACTCCGGCCAGGTGAGTTTCGACGGATCGTGATACGGATCATCAGGATTTAAAAGGTCCGTTCCGTTGGCCGTAAATATGAAAATCGCCGATGACATCTTAAAAGTGATCCGGTTTCCGCAGCCATCGGTATAGAACATACCGCCCTTGCCGTTTATTCCCTGGAAGGCAGGAAAAATCAGATTGTAAATATCACTCAGCGCATCATCTTCCTGAAAACTCATGGCGAAGGCCTTATTATACCGCAACGGGGCTTTTTCCACCGAGAACTGTGAAGGTGACTGTGAAAAGGTGACAACGACGGAATCCACCTGCGGAGGCAGGGTTTGCTGCGCTTTCAGAGAAAAAGATATGCCTCCGAAAAGCAGGGAGAATAAGATCAGAAAGGGTTTGGTTAAATCTTCAGGGATCACGTTAAACATCAACAATTTTCATTCATACTTAGTCTACAATCTGCGGGATACTGAGTTGATATTTTTTGTGTTTGACTCTGCGCACATGGTTTGAATAGGCATCTTTATTTTTGTAGTACTGTCCTCCCCGCATCCCAAAGCGGAAGGACAGTGAAAACTCATTGGAAGGGCCCGTATATTTGTTAATTCCTTCCAATCCCAGTTCATAGGAATAGTTAACGGAAATACCGCCGGCAATATATCCGCCAGCCTGGAAAGCCACAACGCCTCCGCTGCGATACAGGGTGCCGGCCCAGAAGCGTTCGATCAGAAAAAAGGTGGCTGAAATATCCAGATCCCCCGGTTCGTTCATGATTTTCCGGTACACACCCATGGCCTGGAATTCCCAGGAATTACTGAGCCAGAAAAGATTGGAAACATGAAACAAATATTGGCGCTGCATATCGAAGCTGATCTTGTTGGGCGTCAGATAAATGTTTTTGTTGGTCATGGCATCGGGCATGGCAAAACCGGCATTAAAGTTCCGCGCATTAAAGGCCAGGCCGAATCCCACATTGAAGGTACTGCCGTTGAGCGTTCCCAGCTGATTCAGCAATGGGTCATTGGGGTCTACTCCGGTGACGTTGGTCAGGTTAATGGAATTCTGAAAATAACTTCCCCAAACTCCAAAAAACAGGTGCTGATTTTCGCCGACTTTTAAAATATAAGACAACGAAAGGTTGGCTTTGGTCCGGTTCAGGGGTCCGGCCTGATCGCGGTAAGCCTGGCCCCCCAGCCACATCCTTCCCTGGTATAAATTCCCAAAACCGCTGATATGATAGGTTTCCGGACCATTGTACATTTTGATCCATTGCTGCCGGTAATCGAGATGGATCTCCGAATAACCGAAATATCCCGCCATCGCCTCATTCAGGGCATAAGGATGGATAATATAATCCGACGTCTGCGTATACTCCTGTCCCCGGATCATTCCGCCAAACAACAGCGCCACCAGCATCATATATTTCAAAACCCTGCTCATCAGCGTAAAATGGTTACGGTTCCTGTAAACACAACGTTCGTTTCATCCTGGATCACATAAAAATAAGTGTCGTTGGGCAAGACGATGCCGTTATATTCTCCCGTCCAGTCATTGTTATAGTGGCTGGAGTGATATACCAGGCTTCCGGCACGGTTATAGACCCAAACCTGAATTGGTTTTTGGATCTTATCCGACCGGATCACCCATTTGTCGTTATAGCCATCGCCATTGGGGGTAAAAACGGACATGATGTTGGCGGTATCCACCACGGTCCCTCCGGTATTTTTCAGGAAATAACCGATGAACTGCGCGCTTCCGGAACAAACATTCCGGTAGGCTGTCACTTTGTTCAATCCTGATTTTTTCAGATAATACTCCGGTCCTGACACATGACCCGGCCAGAGGATGGAATCGTAGGTTGCGGGATCCTGTACTTTGAGGAAAATGCTGTCGCCGCGGGCAAACCGAATGGTATCGTTGTATAACACCTTGCTTCCGTCCTGTTTCAGAACCACCACATCCGGATCGGCGTAAATGGTCACCGGTTTGCTCAGGGTATCCGAACAACCCAGTGAAGAGGTTACCCCCAAACGTACCTGATACGTCCCCGGCACGTAATAATGATACGCAAATATATCGGAACGCCGTTCCGACTGCCCGTCACCGTAATCCCAGAAACGGCTGAGGATAAATCCGGTTTTCACCGTCGAACTGTCGGTGAAGGTGGTACTGGAGCTGGGCGCACACACCCCGCTGTAGACAAAGTTAACTTTTGGGAAATCGCCTACGGGCACCTGGTTTACCACCGTTTTTACTGCCCCCGACGCATAATCGATGCGCATGCCCACCAGATGGATGCCCGAAGTGGGGAAGACATCGTGAACGGTGTCGCCTGACGCGTCACCGAAAACGCCGTCGGAGTTCAGATCCCAGGTGACTCCTGTCACCGAATCATTGGAGGTGGAACTGTTGATCAGTGTCGTCGTGTCGCCGGAACAGACCGTATCATAAAGATAATTTACCTGATAATGATAGCCCGGAACCACATAAAATTTCTGCGTGACAGCACATCCCTTGTTGGTGGACACTTTCACGGAATAGTGGGCCGGCTGATACGATTTGATCTGAATCGAAGTATCGGTGCTTCCGGTGGACCACAGATAATCATAACCCGAGGAAACCCAAAGCAACGTATCGTAGCCGGGGGGTGCCACCAACGTATCCGGCGAATGATCGAACACCGGAATGGGATACACAATGACCATGGCGCTCGCACTGCCGGTCTGACCTTTCTGGGTGGTCACTGTAACGGTGTAGGTGGTATTTTCTGTGGGCGCCACCCGGATGGATTGGGTCGTATCGCCGGTGTTCCACAGGTAATGCTGCATTCCGGAAGGCGCCGTCAGCTCAGCGGTGTCGCCGGCACAAATGGTGGAGTCGCTGACAGAAAAATGGTAGCTGCAAAACTCTTTCAGGGCCGGATTACTTACCGTACAGAGTTCATCGGTATATTTTTGCAAGCTGTCCGCATTTTTGATGGCCTCCACATAATCCGCCGCCACCAGACATGGAACACTGTCAGAAGGGGTCGCCTTGGCCAGCTGGATGTACTTTTCTGCCACCACTTCTGCCGAGTCGATCACCTGCCCTTTCCAGGAAAGATTGATCACCGCGGTATCGCCACCTCTTACGCCATATTTTGAAAGGCTTGCGCCTGACACATTAATACTGCTCACCGGCGCATCACCAATCACCAGCAGGGTGAGGGTATAGTTTTTGAAATTCGTCGGAATGTTGGTGCCGCTGAAGGTCAGGTTCACCTGATTGCCCAGGGATTCGCTGTTGACCTGAATGAGATGCCGCAAAATTTCATATTCAAAAAACTCCTGCGTTCCCGATACCCAGATCTGATCGTTCCCCTTTTTCCCATAAAAATTTTCCACAGAATCCATCTCCTGCTGGAAATAGGAAAAGGGAATATCGGGGGAAGTGCCGAATTTGCGTGCATGATAAAATCCCACCCAGTGATCATACGGGGTGCTGTTTTGGGCAAGATACTGAACATGTTTGAAAAGCGAACTGTCAATGCGGTCTCTTTTAAAAATGTGTTCGTTGTAGGGCTGGCTGACCCGTTCGATGCTCAGAGGATTCGACAGGTCGCTGTTTCCGTAGTCATCGAAAAACACAATGTATCCGGCGCTGCGTCCCGGCAGCAGCTGGTTCACGCCGTTATCCGGAAAAACATACGTATCCATTTGCAGGCCGCCCGGAGTAAAATCCACGGTTTTTTTGGTGGTATAGCTTTGGTTCCGTTCCACCTCATAGGTCTGCAGGTAGGAGATCGTCGGGTTATCAAAACCGCGGCTGCTCACGGTAAAATCATCCTGCCAGAGTTGCCAGATTTGCGGCCAGGTCAAATAACCCGTTGTGCCCTCATGGACATCCTTTCCGTTTTGCCAGATAAAATTGTTGCAACTCATGTGAAACGGTACGTTATGGCCTGCCCCGTCGGTGGAGAAAAGACCCGGGTTGCCATTCCGCCCGGTGAAAAAGGGCCATACCTGGTTGTAGATATCGTCCAGCCCGTCGTCCATTTGAAGGACCAGCGCAAATTTCTTATTGTATTTTAAAGGGGTGATCAGCGCCTGGGTAGTCCGGGGGACACTGGAAAACGTGACCGTCACCTTAATATTCGAAAGCGTTTCCTGCTGGGCAACGGTTTTTTGCATCGACCCGAAAAAGATCAGCGCGATGAACAGAAAAAAAACAAAGCTCCTTCCGGAAGTAGAATTTTTCAAGCCATTATCCCTTTGAATGCAAGGTAAAATTACCGCATTATCCATTTTAGGGGAATTTCAGGGATCAGTTTTTATAAACAATTTGAATTTAACAACAAACACAAGTCTGGGTTGAATTTTTTAATTCCATCTTTTTTGATGAAATTTGCTCAAAACATCATCGCATGAAACATTACCGCTTTCTGTTGTTGACCGTTGCAGCCTTCCTGCTGGCCGGCTGTTCGCATCCCGGCACGACGTCGCTGCCCATTCAAAAAGGAGTTTCCCTCGAGTTGAACAACCTCCGCAAGGAAACCATCTCCAATCCGGTTTACCAGCTCTATTTCAGGATACCGGCCCATAAAACCGACCCCATAACAGGGAATCTCACCTTGCGTTTTGTCTTGAAGAACAAAAAATATCCCGTCATACTGGATTTTCAGAATCCCAAAGATTTTATTCATCAGGTGAAAACCAACGGCAAAACAGGGCAATATGAGTTTAAGGACGAGCACCTGATCATCCCGACAGCTGAACTGAAAACAGGAATCAATACGCTGAAGATCGATTTCACGGCCGGAGATCTGTCGCTGAACCGGAATGATGATTTTTTGTACACCTTGTTTGTTCCCGACCGGGCATCCACCGCATTTCCCTGCTTCGACCAGCCGGATCTGAAAGCCCGGTTCGTGCTGAGCCTTCGCATTCCCGGCGACTGGATCGCGGTGGCCAACGGTACGCAGTTATCGGAACAACAGGATCAGAACGACAAGCTGCTGAAATTTGCCGAAACCAAACCATTGCCGACGTATCTTTTTGCCTTTGTGGGAGGAAAATTCCAGGAAGTTTCCCGAACCCTGGACGGAAGACTGCTGACGTTTTATTACCGGGAAACCGATACGGCCAAA
>JBJKPL010000290.1:0-2331 GCA_046706345.1 Candidatus Sulfidibacterium sp. | reverse complement strand
CGGAACAACAGCCTGAAAACAATGAAAAGAAGAATACCGGAATCGAACCTCCCCGGACGGATCAAAACGGATTACCGGCTCAAGAATAAAATCTTATGAAGGACACCACCACCAAAGAAAAGATCCTGAAAGGCGTGCGGGATGCCCTGATCAGCAAGCAGGAGATCCCGTTTAAAGATGTCAACTTCAGCAGTTCGGTCTATGAAAAATTAACCGACGAAAAAGCCATTGTCTTTGCCCGCAAACTGATTGAAATGGGAGGTTCTTTTGTCTACTGCGAGAACGAAAAAATGCTTTCTGAAAATCTCAGGGTCTTATTACAGCAGAAGGGGTGGGAGCATTATTTTACTACCGACAAAAGGATCAGTTCGTTGCTCGATGCCGGTGAGATTCCCTATCAAAGCGATCCGGAGCATTTTAATTCTCAAAAAGCCGGAATCACCCGTTGCGAATATCTCATTGCCCGGTTTGGCAGTGTCATGGTTTCTTCGGGACTGGATTCGGGCCGGAGGATGTTTGTCTTTCCTGAGGTTCATATTGTGGTGGCGGCGGCATCGCAAATTGTTGAAAACCTGAAAGATGCTTTTGTCGGAATGCGCAACAAATACCAGAATGAATTTCCATCTCAGATGACGGTGATCACGGGCCCCAGCCGGACGGCTGATATAGAAAAAACCCTCGTCATGGGTGCGCACGGTCCGCGTGAGCTTTTCGTGTTTATGGTTGACGATCAGGAATAAAGTCCCTGGCGTGCATCGCTTTTCGGAAAAGTTCATTTTATTTATTTATTGTTTAAATTTGCCTCCGTTTTTATCAATTTCGCTTCATTGAAAGAATTTTTTACGAGAACCCTGACCGGTGCCGCATTAGCCGTTGTGATTCTGGGGGCCATTTTCTGGTCGCCCTGGGCGTTTTTCATCTTGATGGCCGTGGTTTCACTGATCGGTCTTTTCGAATTCAATAAGCTGTTTCAGCCTTCGGGTTACGGCAGCGGCTCTCTGATCTTTTATGTGGTCGGTGTGGCGGTATATTTGCTTACCGCCCTGGCAGGGATGTCGGTGATTGATGTCTCGTATGCCCTGTTGGTCGTTTTGAGCTTTTTCGTGCTGATCGCCGCTGAGCTCTTCCGGGTGCAGGAGCATTCCTGGCGGCATGCTGCCGGTTCTGTGATTGGCGTGATCTATGTGGCCATCCCTTTCGGGATGATGAATGCTTTCTTTGTGATGAAAAGTGCGGATGTCGCAGTTCCCTGGATTATGCTGGCCTTGTTTATTCTGGTTTGGGTTAATGATATTTTTGCCTATCTCATCGGCTCCACCCTGGGGAAACACAAACTTTCCGCCAAGTTGTCTCCCAAAAAAACCTGGGAAGGTACCCTGGGAGGCATTGTTTTTACCCTGGCTGCCGCATGGATTTTTGGTCGCCTGGCGCCTGAGCTGAGCCTGGTTCAGTGGCTGGTACTGGGATTGATCATCTCCATTGCCGCCAACCTGGGCGATCTGGCAGAATCGATGCTGAAGCGAAGTGCCGGAGTGAAGGATTCCGGAAAGATACTTCCTGGCCATGGCGGCATCCTCGATCGTTTTGATGCCGTTATCTTTGCCACTCCGTTTGTGTTCTTTTATCTATTTTTGATTTAATTATGAAGTTCCATAAAGAAGGACATCGCATCATTGCCGGATCGCTGGTTATTTGGGCCGCGTTACTGGCGCTCACCCTGTGGCTTCCGTTACCGGAATATCTGAAATACATCCTGGTCCTGGGTTTTCTGTTACTGATGGCCTGGACGTTCTTTTTCTTCCGCGTCCCGGAGCGTGAGGTGAATTCGGGCGATTATGTCCTCTCTTCAGCAGATGGTGAAATTGTGACCATCGAGGAAATTTACGAACCCGAATATTTTAAGGAAAAACGGCTGCAGATCTCGGTATTTATGTCCGGGATGGATGTCCATGTCAACTGGTATCCGTTCGACGGAACCATCAAATATACCAACTATCACGAAGGGAAATACCTGCTGGCCCGCCATCCCAAATCATCCGAAAAAAACGAGCGGAGTTCCATTGTGCTTGAAAAGGAAGAAGGTAAAGACGTGCTCATACGGCAGGTGGCCGGGATCATGGCGCGCAGGATCGTTTTTTACGCAAAACCCGGCGACCGGGTGGAACAGGGAGAAGAACTCGGGATCATCCGTTTCGGATCGCGGGTGGATTTCTTTTTACCCGTCGGGACTGTACCGGATGTGAAGATCGGTCAGAAAGTCCGGGCGCAACGTACCGTGCTGGCGCATTTTTCCTAACCCTTCGCCTTCCTTAAAGAATGTCTTTTAATTCG
>JBJKPL010000289.1:0-13951 GCA_046706345.1 Candidatus Sulfidibacterium sp. | reverse complement strand
ACATGATATTATTAAGGATCAATTGCTGGCCCAACAGGTTCAGCAAAAGGTCATCACCAACGTTACCGTAACGCCCTCCGAGGTGGCCGATTATTACAAAAGCCTTCCCAAAGACAGCATTCCTTTGATCAAAACCGAATATGTCATTCGGCAGATCGTATTATCGCCTCCGATCTCGGTGGAAGAACGATTACGGGTAAAAAAGGAACTGCTGGAGTTGAGGAAGCGGATCCTGAATGGCGAAAGCTTTTCGACCCTGGCCATTTTGTATTCCCAGGACCCTGGGTCAGCCAAAAAAGGCGGAGAGCTTGGATTTTATGGACCAGGACAGCTGTATCCGCAGTTTGAAGCCGCCGCCAAAAAACTGAAACCCGGACAGATCTCCGACGTGGTTGAAACCAAAGCCGGTTATCATATCATCCAGATGATCGCCAGAAAAGGAAATTATATCAATGTCAGACATATTCTTCTGATTCCCAAAGTATCTCCTGAGGCATTGCAAAAAGCAAAAACCAAACTTGATTCCATTGCCCAGCTGATCCGTTCCGATTCCATGAGCTTTGATGAAGCCGTAAAGAAGTTTTCACAGGGACCGAATAAAAACAGCGGAGGTTATATGTTAAATCAGCAGACCGGCGGTGTGGAATTCCAGGGAGAGCAGCTCGATCCGCAGGTTTCCTTTACCATCAGTAACATGAAACAGGGCGAGATCTCCAATGCCGTTCCGTTTAAAACGGAAGATAACCGGGATGCCTACCGCATTCTGTACCTTGAAAAGAAGATTGCACCGCACCGTGCCAACCTGAAGATGGATTACAATAAGATCGAGCAATGGGCGCTGAATGCCAAACAGCAGAAAACCATCGACAATTGGATCAACGATAAGGCACAGAATACTTATATTCGCATCAATTCAGCCTACCGGTCCTGCAATTTCAAACACGACTGGATTAAGAAAAAATAAGCTTTTTAGCGGTTCACTTCCTGAATGAAGATCTCATTCAGCGAAGGAAGGATTTCGCGAAAGGAGGAGACTTCCACCTGGGGAAGGGCTGACTGGAGCAGCTGGTTCGGCGCAAACCGGTTTCCGTCGAGGATCCTGATCTGATCATAGCGGATCCCGTTCTTTTCCAAAGAAGTCACTCTTTCAAAATGGCTTTCGTCCAGCGTCAGGACTTTCGTTGCAGGATACCCCAGCTCAAAGACATGGGATTTAAACTGTTGTTTTATAACATACAATGGCCCGGATAGGATTTTCTTTCCCTGATGGATCAAGGCGATCTCATCACAGAGTTCTTCTACGGAAGCCATGTTATGGGTCGAAAAAATGATGGTGGCCCCCTGGCTCCTTAAATTCAGGATCTCATCTTTCAGCAGGTTGACATTGATGGGATCGAAACCGCTGAAAGGTTCATCGAAGATCAGCAGTTTGGGTTCGTGGAGGATGGTGACAATAAACTGTACTTTTTGTTGCATGCCTTTTGAAAGCTCTTCCACTTTCTTATTCCACCAGGAACCAATCTCAAATTTCTCGAACCAGAACTTCAGTTTTTTTCTGGCTTCGGCAGCAGGTACCCCTTTCAGCTGGGCAAGGTACAACGCCTGCTCACCGACTTTCATTTTTTTGTAAAGGCCTCTTTCTTCGGGCAGGTATCCGATTTTCAGGATGTCTTTTTGCGTGATGGGATTTCCGTTGAGCAGCACCTGTCCTTCATCTGCCATGCTGATCAAATTGATGATCCTTATCAGTGTGGTCTTGCCGGCGCCATTGGGTCCCAGCAATCCGTAAATCGCCTGATCCGGTACTTCCAGGCTCACATGATCGAGCACTTTCTGCTTATCAAAGCTTTTGGAAACACCGATTACCTGAAGTCTGGACATGATTTAAGAAAAGAATTCCCGCATCCGGTCAAAATAACTCCGGTCCTGAGAGGTCGGGTTGGGTTTAAAATTCTGTGAATCGCTGAGTTTCTCCAGCGCTTTCTTTTCTTCTGCAGACAGGTTCCGGGGCGTCCAGATGTTCACATTGATCAGCAGATCGCCTTTTCCATACCCGTTGATGTCGGGGATGCCTTTGCCTTTCAGGCGCAACACTTTTCCCCCCTGCGTTCCGGCCGGGATTTTGACTTTCACTTTTCCGTCCACGGTAGGGATCTCCACATTGGTACCCAAAGCGGCATCGGGGAAACTGACATAAAGATCATACAACAGGTTGCTGCCGTCACGTTTGAGTTCCGGATCCGGTTCCTCTTCAATAAAAATGATCAGGTCGCCGGGGATACCGCCACGAGCTGCGGCATTTCCTTTTCCGCTCATGCTGAGCTGCATGCCGCTGGTGACGCCGGCCGGGATCTTGATATTAATGACTTCGTCTGATTTTACAATACCATCGCCATGACAAACTTTACATTTGCTGGAAATGATCGTTCCTTCTCCGTTACATAGCGGAAACGTAGAGGAACTTTGCATCTGCCCCAGGAACGTGCTGGTAATCCGCGTTACATGGCCAGTCCCGTGACAGGTAGGACACGTGGATGGACGGCTTCCTTTTTCGGCCCCTGAACCGTCACATTCATCGCAGGGCACATACTTACGGATTTTAATTTTCTTCTCGACCCCGTGGGTTATTTCCTCCAGGTTCAGTTTCACCCGCACCCGCAGGTTGGAGCCGCGGTTCACCCGCTGACGGGTACCACCGCCAAAACCGCCGCCGCCGAAACCACCACCGCCGAAACCAAAATGGCCTCCGAAAATATCCCCAAAATGGCTGAAAATATCTTCCATGCTCATGCCGCCGCCGCTAAAACCATTACCGGCAGCCCCCCGAACACCATCGTGTCCGAAACGGTCGTAGCGGCTACGCTTCTCCTCATTGCTCAGCACCTCGTAAGCCTCGGCCGCTTCCTTGAATTTCTCTTCCGCCTCCTGGTTGTCGGGATTTTTATCCGGATGATATTTCAATGCCAGTTTCCGGTATGCCTTCTTGATCTCGGCCAAGTCGGCATTTCTCGAAACTCCCAGCACATCGTAGTAATCTCGTTTACTCATGTTAATTTCTCTCTTTCAAATTTTTACCCCTGAAAAACGTCCACCTATTGTCCAACCACGACTTTGGCAAAACGCAGGACTTTTCCATTCAGCAAATAGCCTTTTTGAATGACATCTACCACTTTTCCTTTCAAATCGTCGGATGGTGCCTGAATGTTCGTAATGGCTTCCATAAAATCGGTATCAAAATCTTTGTTTTGCACTTCAATGGATTCCAGGCCTTTCTGCTTCAGGATATTCATCAGTTTGTTATAAATCAGCAGGATTCCCTGTTTGGCTTCCTGACTCAGCTGATGATCTTCAAAGGCCTGAATGGCACGCTCCAGATCGTCAACCACCGCCAGCGTTTCCAGGATCAGGTCCTTGGATGCCGACAGTTGAAGTTCCACCCGCTCTTTCATGGTCCGTTTCCGGTAGTTATCAAACTCGGAGTAAAGCCTTAAATATTTATCATTAAGCTCCTCCAGTTGACCTTCCAGTTCTTGTATTTTCTTTTGGGAACCTGCTTTTTTGGCCTTTTTATCTTCTTTTTTTGAGGTTTTTTCCTCTTCGGCGGCTTCCGCGATGTCCTGTTTCACTTCCTGTTTTTCAAATGTCACGTCTTCAACCCCTTCTCCCTTTTGCTCATTCCGGATATCCTTCTCTTCTTGATTGTTTGTCATTTTCATACCTCTTTTAAAATTCTATTATCAGAATACAAAATATTTGCCACTTGGTTTCTGCCGTCAAATTGACAGCATCTCAGCAAAACCCCTGACACAATTTTTTTGCAAAAGTAAATTAAAATGCGACGGAAAACGACGTTGTGTTACCGATCGACTGTACAGAAGTTTTCACAGGAAGTGATCAGGGGATCCTTTCAATATCGGCACCAAGCTGACGCAGTCGTTCGCCGATGTGCTGATAGCCCCGGTCGATTTGTTCAACGTTGTTGATGATGCTGGTGCCCTCGGCGGAAAGTGCTGCAATCAGCAGTGCCACGCCGGCCCGAATATCCGGGGACGTCATACTGATGCCCCTCAGCGGCTGACTGCCGCCCAGTCCCACCACGGTGGCCCGATGGGGATCACAAAGGATGATGCGTGCACCCATATCGATCAGCTTATCAACGAAAAACAAGCGGCTCTCGAACATTTTCTGATGGATGAGCACGCTGCCACTGGCTTGGGTGGCCACCACCAAAACAATACTGATCAGGTCGGGGGTAAAACCGGGCCAGGGGGCATCTGCAATGGTCATGATGGAGCCGTCGATAAAGGTTTCGATGGCATATCCATCCTGGGCCGGCACGAAGATGTCTTTTCCCCGTTGTTCCACCTGAACTCCGAGTTTACGGAATACCTGAGGTATGAGCCCAAGATCTTCCAAAAGGACATTTTCAATGGTGATCTCGGAATGGGTCATGGCTGCCATCCCGATAAAACTCCCCACTTCGATCATATCCGCCAGCAGGGTGTGGGTGGTTCCTTTCAGGCCGGCAACGCCTTCGACCGTCAGCAGGTTGGAGCCGATGCCACTGATCCTGGCTCCCATCCGGTTCAGCATTTTGCAAAGCTGAACGATATAAGGTTCGCAGGCGGCATTGAATATCGTGGTGACTCCTTCTGCCATTACCGCGGCCATCAGAAAAATGGCAGTCCCGGTGATGGAAGCCTCTTCCAGCAGCATCTGATTCCCCCGGAGTTGATCCACGGAAACTTCAAATCGCCGGGCTATTTCATCGTACTGAAACCGGACGCCAAGTTTTTCCAGCCCGTTAAAATGGGTATCGAGTCTTCTCCTTCCGATTTTATCACCTCCGGGTTGGGGGATGACCCCTTTTCCATATCGTGCCAGCAAGGGGCCGAGGATCATGAAACTGCCTCTCAGGCTCGTGGCTTTTTGAGTAAAATCGTCGGAATACAAATAATCCAGATTGAGATTTTCCGCTTTAAAGCGATAGGAGTCCTCCGATAGTCGCTCCACTTCGGCACCCAGACCGGCTACCAGCTCAATCAGCCGGTTCACATCGCTGATATCGGGAATGTTGCGGAGGATCACTTCTTCAGGGGTCAGAAGTGTGGCACAGACAATCTGTAAGGCTTCGTTCTTGGCGCCTTGCGGGCTGATGCTACCGTGTAAGGGTTTTCCTCCGACAATCTTGAAAGAGGCCATGCTTATTTATTTTTGCGGGCTTTATTGGGATGCTGGGTGTTACTCTTATTTTTCTGGCCGGTCGTTTTTTTGCGTTTGGCGGCTTTGTTGGAAGCCAGGATCTCTGATGCGGCCACCAGGGTTTCATCTTCTTTGAGTTTCAGTTTCCCTTCGGAAAGTTCTTCCAGATGGGCCAGGATCAGTTCATCGCTGACAGAATCCCGGTTCCAGCTCAAATAAGAGCGTTTCATATAATTGGCAATCATTTTCACCATGGCTTCTTTATCGGGACTTTCTTCCAGCCGGATGGCCTGATGGATCATTTTTTCCAGATTCAGACCATAGTGTTTAAAACGGATATTATCCTCGCTGTAAGGCAATCTTTTCGGCCGGCTGTAGACATCCTTCTTCTCCGGGGGAGGAAACGGACTGTCCACATCGAGTTTAAAATCGGAAATGATATACAAATGATCCCAAAGGCGGTGTTCATAATCATTGGTCACTTTAATCTGCGGGTTCATATTGGCCATCACATCCACAATGTGTTTTGCCAGTACGAGACGCGTTTCACGGTCCTGGACGGAAACAGCATAGTTTACCATTTTCTGCACATTGCGTCCGTATTCGGGAATGGCCATGATTTCTCGCGAAGTGTTATATTCCATGTTGTAACTGGTTTGTGCTATCGATAAATTTTTCGGCTAAGGGGAGCCTTGCAGGCAGAAAATTCAACTTCTCAATAGGCTCCGATTCTCTGATGCAAAGGTAAATAAAATAATCTTTAACCGAACACAGCCCATTAATTTTACTCAATGAGACGGGAAAGCTCCGGGGCGTAAAAAAATACGTCTCCGCCTGTAAAACCGGTTTTCGGGCGACGATGTTTTTCTTTTTCTATCCCATTTTTTATTTTTCCCTGAAACCCCTTCTTCCTGGTCATTTTTTCAAGGTATATCCAGAGGAAATATCCCAAAATTCGTTTTAAATTTCTGGTTCGGATCACGTTTTAAATTAAGCCTAAATGTTATCTTTGTTGGCTATTCTAAATGATTTTTTTAAAATGGCACAAATTACAGTCCTTGACAAAACCTTCGAACCGTATATCACTCACCAGCAAATAGAATCGGCCGTTCAGAAAATAGCGTTTCAGATGGAAAAAGACCTGAGGGGAAAGAATCCGCTTTTCATGGTCATCCTGAACGGCGCTTTTATGTTTGCCGGTGATCTGTTCAAAAAGCTGGACTTTCCGGCAGAGAATTCTTTCATTAAGGTTGCCTCTTATGCAGGAACACAAAGTACGGGAGAAGTAAAGAAATTGATCGGCATTAATGAAAACCTGGAAGGAAGAACGGTGGTATTGATCGAAGACATCGTGGACTCCGGCAATAGCATGGAAAAGATTTTAGAATATCTGGCTTCGGAAAAAACTTCCGAGATAAAAATTGCCACCTTGCTGTTTAAGCCTGCTGCCTATAAAAAGCATTTCAACATCGATTATATCGGTTTTGAAATTCCCAATGATTTTATCGTGGGATACGGACTGGATTACAACGGACAAGCACGTAATTATAAGGATATTTATAAAATCGTTGAATAAACAATACACTTTACCATGTTGAACATCGCACTTTTCGGCCCTCCGGGAGCGGGCAAGGGAACCCAATCGAAAAAGCTCCTCGAAAAATATAACCTCACCTATATTTCCACCGGCGACATGTTGCGCTCCGAAATTGCCGAGGGCTCCGATCTGGGCATGAAAGCCAAATCCATCATCGAAAAAGGAGGTCTGGTGGATGATGAACTGATCATTCAGCTGATCGAAAAAAAGATCAAAACCAATCCTGATTCCCGGGGGATCCTTTTTGACGGATTTCCAAGAACAACGGTACAGGCTTACATTCTGGAAGGATTGCTGCTCCGGCTGAATTCATCCCTGAATTGTATGATCAGCCTGGAAGTCCCGGAAAAAGAACTCGTCAAAAGGTTGTTGCTCCGTGCCAAGGACTCGGGCCGCTCCGACGATTCCATGGAAGTCATCAAAGTGAGGCTGCGTGAATACGAGGAGAAAACCAAGCCGGTAGCTGACTTTTATGCCAAGAAAAATAAATATTATCCACTGAACGGGGTGGGTGACATTGATGACATTTTCGAGAACATCGATGCGGTGATCGAAAAGACCAAGACGAAGACCCAGACCAACCTTGTTTTGCTTGGGAAACCCGGCGCCGGAAAAGGAACCCAGGGTAACCTGCTTGCAGAGGAACTCGGATTGATCTACATCTCCACCGGAAAAATGATGCGTCAGGAAATTAAAGACGGAACGGAGATCGGCCGGTTGGCCAAACCTTATATGGACAAAGGGGAAATCGTTCCGGATGAGATCCCCATTCAGCTCATCGAGCGCAGAATCAACGAAAACCCCCATGCCAACGGATTTATTTTCAAGGGTTTTCCCCGAACCATGATCCAGGCCTATATCCTGGACGGTTTGTTACAAAGAGTGAACATGTCGGTTTCGGCCATGGTTGACATGAAAATCACCACACTGGAAGCTATTAAGCGGCTTTCCGAAAGGGCCAAGACTCCCAAAGCCCGCCCTTACGACCACGCCACCGAATTGATCATCAACCGGCTGGAGCAATACCGTGACAAGACCGTTCCGGTGATCGACTTTTATAAAAACCAGGGAAAGTATTACGCCATCAAGGCCGACGGGGATGAAAATGAGGTGTTCCTCAGGCTGAAGGCCAAAACCATCGATGTTTTCAAAGAAAATTACTGACCGGAATCTGCCGGTAACAAAAAAGCTGTCCGCCTTAGGCGGACAGCTTTTTTTATTTTTTCACTTTTTTACGGCCACCGAAACAACCGGGAAATGAGGTTAAAAAACAGAATTAGTCTTTGTAAAAACCTTTTTCTTTGGCTTCCTGCAAAGCACTGTAAATTCCCTTTTTGTTAATGGTCCGGAGGCCGGCGGCAGAAACCCTCAACGTAACCCACTGGTCGGTTTCAGGAACATAAAACCTTTTGGTATGAAGATTCGGATGGAATTTTCTTTTGGTTTTAATATTGGAGTGAGAAACATTGTTTCCGCTGATCACTTTCTTTCCTGTTATCTGACAAATTCTTGACATGGCTGTTCGTTTTATTCTTGTACGAAAAATGGAGTGCAAAGAACGGAATATTTTTTCAATTATTCAAACAATTCTGCATTTTTTCTTTTCACCCCGATTTACGATACAATTCATTGATTCTATTTCATTTATCTTGTATTTCCCTAAAAAGGGCGCTTATCGGTTTCCGTACATCTTTTCGTAATACTGCTGGTAGTTTCCCGAAGTAACGTGGTCGAGCCAGACCTGGTTGTTCAGATACCAGTCCACGGTTTTCCCGATGCCTTCTTCGAACTGGAGGCTGGGCTTCCATCCGAGCTCGCGCTGCAGTTTTGACGAATCGATGGCATACCGCAGATCGTGTCCCGCACGATCGGTTACATAGGTGATCAGTTGCTCCGATGTCCCGGCAGGGCGTCCCAGCTTTTGGTCCATCACCTTGCAAAGCACCTTGATCAGGTCGATGTTTTTCCATTCGTTGTGTCCGCCAATGTTATAGGTCGCCCCTGTTTCTCCTTTGTGGAAGATCAGGTCAATGGCCGTCGCATGGTCTTCCACAAACAACCAGTCACGCACATTGACGCCTTTTCCATACACCGGAAGCGGTTTGTTATGACGTATATTATTAATAAATAAAGGGATCAGCTTTTCAGGAAACTGGTTGGGGCCGTAATTGTTGGAACAATTCGATATTACCGTGGGCAACTGATAGGTGTCGTGATAAGCCCTTACAAAATGATCGGAAGAGGCTTTGGATGCGGAATAAGGACTGTGCGGATCATACCCGGTGTCTTCAGTAAAATACCCTGTTTCGCCCAGGGTACCATAAACTTCATCCGTCGAAATATGATAGAACTTTTTACCGGTTTCTTTCCCTTTCCAGATCGCCCGGGCGGCATTCAGCAGGTTGACGGTCCCCAGCACATTGGTAACCACAAATTCGTTGGGATTGGTGATGGAACGATCCACATGAGATTCGGCCGCCAGATGGATAACCCCGTCAAACTGCTCTTTTTGAAAGAGCTCCAGGATAAACTTTTCATCCGTGATGTCTCCCAGCACAAAATGATAATTGGGCAACGAATCTACATCCGAAAGGTTTTCAAGATTGCCGGCATAGGTCAGTTTATCGAGGTTGTAGATCTGATAATCTGCATATTTCTTTACAAACAAACGAACGACATGTGAGCCGATGAATCCGGCTCCGCCGGTAATGAGAATTTTCTTCATGTTAATTTTTAATAAGCTGTGATTATGTATTGATTATGATCCATTTTCTAAAAATTCATGTGGCGGTAAGCGTTTTCCCATTTCCAGGCGGAGGCCACCATTTCTTCGATGCCCTGCTCGGCTTTCCATCCCAATACCTCATTGGAAAAGGTCGGATCGGCCCATACTTCGATCACATCGCCCTCACGCCGGTCCACGATTTTATAGTTGAGTTTTTCGCTGGAGACCTTTTCAAAGGCACCGATCACCTCGAGGACGGAATAGCCTTTTCCGGTTCCAAGGTTGAAGACTTCAAAACCCTCTTTCATTTTGTTCTCAATCATCCTGCGGACAGCCACCACATGGGCCTTGGCCAGATCTACCACATGAATGTAATCGCGGATGGCAGTTCCGTCGGGAGTGGGATAATCGCCGCCGAAAACCTTCAACTGGGGGCGGATACCGATGGCGGTCTGCGTTATAAAAGGCACCAGGTTGTTGGGAACCCCCAGCGGCAATTCTCCAATCAGCGCCGTTTCATGGGCCCCAATGGGATTAAAATAACGCAACGCGATGGTCTTGATATCGGAAGTTTTTACCGTATCCTGAAGGATCTCTTCCGAGATCTGCTTGGTATTCCCATAAGGGGATTCCGCTTTTTTGATGGGCGCCTTTTCGGAGACAGGCAGGGTGTCCGGCTGCCCGTAAACCGTACAGGATGAAGAAAACACAATATATGGAACTTCATACTGTTTCATACTTTCCAGTAGGTTCATCAGCGAAACCAGGTTGTTGCGATAATATTCCAGCGGCTTTAAAACGGATTCCCCTACCGCCTTATAGGCTGCAAAATGGATCACCCCCCTGATGTCGGCATTTCTTTTGAAGAACTCCGCGGTCTTTTCGCGATCCACCAGGTCAAAAACTTCCAGCACAGGGCGCACCCCGGTAATTTTTTCTATCTGCCCGACGATCTCACGGCTTGAATTGGAGAGGTTATCCACGATCACCACTTCAAAACCCTGATTTTGTAATTCCACCACCGTATGCGAACCAATGTAACCGGTACCGCCCGTAACTAATATTTTCATGCGTTTTTTCATTATGATATTTTCCGAACCCTTCCGCTTTTCAACTCATATCTTTCATGGCTTTCGGGACATTCCGCCAGGCCTTGTTTATCAAAACTCAGGCGATGCCCGTATTCACTCATCCAACCCAGTTGCCGGGCAGGATTACCCACCACCAGAGCGTAAGGAGGCACTTCCTTCACGACCACGGCTCCCGCCCCGATAAAGGCATATTCTCCAATATCATGACCACAAACAATGGTGGCATTTGCGCCGATGCTGGCGCCCCTTTTCACCAGGGTTCGGGTGTACTGGCCGCGGCGGTTGACCGCACTGCGCGGATTGGTCACGTTGGTAAAAACCATACTGGGCCCCAGGAAGACATCGTCTTCGCAGATCACGCCGCTGTATATCGAAACATTATTCTGGACTTTGACGTTGCTGCCCAGCACCACCTCCGGCGAAACTACCACATTTTGACCAATGTTGCAATTTTCACCCAGCTTACAACCGGTCATGATGTGGGAAAAATGCCAGATCTTGGTCCCCTTGCCTATTTCGCATCCCTCGTCGATGATGGCGGTTTCATGTGCAAAATATTCTTTTTCCATTTTAAGATTTTTAATGCTGATGAATAAATTCCAAAACCGCTTCTGCAATTTCCTGCTGCATGGCCACGGTAAGTTCCGTATGGATGGGCAGTGAAAGCACCGACAGGCAGAGTTTTTCGGTAACCGGGAAATCGCCTTCTTTATACCTTGGATCCTGATAGGCTTTCTGTAGATGCAGCGGAACCGGATAATAAACAGCTGATGCAATGCCTTTTCCAGACAGATGTGCCATCAATCCTTCACGATCAATGTCCTGTAACACCAGGGTATACTGATGAAAAACATGGGTGGTAAACTCCGATGTCACAGGTGTCTGGATTTTGTTGCAGTTTTCAAATGCTTTGTTGTAAAACGCGGCCGCTTTCTGTCGCGCAAGGGCATATTCATCCAGATATTTCAGCTTCACATTCAGGATCGCTGCCTGCATGCTGTCAAGCCTAGAGTTCATGCCGATATAATCATGATAATATCTCACCTCCATTCCGTGGTTGGCCAAAAGCTGAAGTTTGGAAGCCAGCGCATCGTTGTTGGTAAAGAGCGCACCACCATCCCCAAAAGCCCCCAGGTTCTTCGACGGGAAAAAGGAGGTGCAACCGATATTGCCGATCGTACCTGCTTTTCGTGTCTTTCCATGATACCTGACTTCGGCACCTATGGCCTGGGCCGTATCTTCAACGACAAAAAGGTGATGCCTTTCGGCGATAGCCATCAGTTTTTCCATATCACTTGCCTGTCCGAAAAGATGCACCGGGATGATAGCCCTGGTCTTCGGCGTGATGGCCCGTTCGACCGCTTCAGGATCAATATTAAAGGTGTCTGGCAACACATCTACCAGCACCGGGGTCAGATTTAATAATGCAATGACTTCGGCTGTGGCAATAAAGGTAAAAGAGGTGGTGATGATCTCATCACCGGGCTTCAGGTCCAGGGCCATGAGCGCCAGTTGCAGCGCATCAGTCCCATTGCCACAGGGGATTACATGTTTGACATCCAGGTATTTTTCCAGATTTTCCTGAAATTTTTTTACAGCAGGGCCTTTGATGAATGAAGCAGATGCAATGACCTCCTCAATGGCGGCATCCACTTCCGTTTTAATTTTTTTATACTGACCCAGCAGGTCAACCATAGGGTATTTAATCATAAATTGAGCATTAGTGTTTTTGTGTGGATACAAAAATAAAAGAATTCGCCTTAGGCGGGGTAAAAACACTTCGGAAATCAGTGAGCCTGATCATCCGGGAACCGGATGGAAAATTGGGTACCTTTTCCCGGTTCGCTTTGCACCTGAAGCCGGGCCCGATTCATGGCAATAAACTCTCTGACAATGATCATCCCCAAACCCGTCCCTTTTTCGCGGTTCGTTCCGGTTCTGGAGTTCAGTTTTCCGGTATCGGACAGAATATCATCGATTTCCTCCTGGGTCATCCCAATCCCGTTATCTGAAACACTGACTTCCAAGCCGTCGGGTTCACTCATCACCCTGATTTTGATATCGCTTCCAGAAAGGGAGAATTTGATGGCATTGGAGATAAGGTTCCGGAAAACAATGTTCATCAGATCCGGATCAAAGGAGGCCGTCACGGCTTTCGGGCCCTGATAGATCAACGAAATATTTTTATACCGGGCCTGTTCTTTCAGCACGCCCATGGCTTCCTTGATGACCGGGTAAAGGTTATGGTTGGAAAGTCGGGGCATGATGTTTTCCCTCATGATCCGTGCCCAGGACAAGAGGTTTTCGACAATGGTATAGGTAGCTTCCGCCGAATTCCGGACGGCTTTGATCATGGTGGCAAGCTCCTCTCTAGAAAAATGCTCCAGGTCTTCGGAAGCCAGGTTCAGCATGGCTTTTTGTGTGCCAATGGCGCCTCTCAGATCATGGGCAATGATGGATAGCAACTTTTCCTTGGAATCGTTGGCCACTTTCAGTTTCCGTTGTGACCTCTTCAAATCTTCATCCATGCGGATCCTGCGGGTGATATCCCGCAGGGTACCTTCAAACCCGGTCACTTCTTCCATGTCATTTTTTATGACATGGGCATTCAGTGAACAGGCAATTTTTTTGTTCCCTTTCCCGGACAGAACAATATTCAGATCCTGAATTCTGTTTCGGTCGATAAAGGTCTGTCTGGCATGTGGCCAGTCCACTTTAAAACTGGTAAAGGCCGTTACGTTCCTGCCAATGACATTTTCGGGTTCAAGACCTGCCACTTTTTTCACCGAAGGGCTTATTTCTTTGACGTTACCCTCCAGATCCAACTTAAAATAAATATCCGGGAAGGCATTAAAGATCTCGCGCAGTTTTTCTTCACTTTCCTTTAAAGCTTCCTGGGATTTTTGAATTTCCGTAACATCCCAGAAATTGATGATATACCCCTGCAGCAAGGGATGATCCACTTCTATTTTCTTCACCAGACCGCGCATGGTACGGTATTCTCCGTCTTTTCTCCGAAGCCGGAAGAGGATGTTTTCATGGATCGTTTTTCCCTTTTTTACCAGTTCCCCGATGTGTTTGGCAGCCGGGACGTCCTCGGGATGGACAAAGTCGAGCACAAAAGCCCCCAGTTTTTCATTGAGATCCCCTGAGAAGAGTCTCAGCGATTCACTCAGGTAAGTGATCCTCAGATCCTCGTCCATCAGGGCCACATGGCTTACAGATACCTCGAGCAAAGCATTAACAAAAAGCTTTTGACTCTCGAGTTCTTTGTTTTTCCGATACCGGGCGCGAAGCCAGATTACCAGATATCCGACCACCAAAACAGTAAGGAGA
>JBJKPL010000288.1:0-14309 GCA_046706345.1 Candidatus Sulfidibacterium sp. | reverse complement strand
CTCCGCCTATGCCTGGATCTTACCACACCGCGACCACCTTGCCGTAGGCTGGGGTGTAGACCCCAAAAAAAACGCACCCGCCGAACTGAAAACCCATTTTCACCTCTGGCTCAAAGAAAAGGGATTTGATATAAAAGAAGCGGAATACCAGAGTTTTCCACTTTCCTACGATTACAGGGGCCTCCGGTTCAACAACATTTTTCTGATAGGCGAAGCGGCGGGTCTGACTTCGGGTCTCACGGGCGAAGGCATCTATCCCGCACTGTATTCCGGAAAAGTGGTCGCCCAATGTATTTTATATGATCTTCCGCCGGATGTGTTCATGAAAACCTTCCTGCGATACAAAGAGGTTCAGGAGCGGTATCTGAATCTATTATTTTTCGCAGGGCCGTTCCGGAATCTAGTCTTTGACCTGACGCTATGGTCGTTGAACAACCCCACTTTCCGGCGTTATGTCATCCGCGGTTTTTCCTGAAATAAAATTGCTTTCCTTTTCCGGACAGTCACAGGCAAGCCCTTCCGGCTGTCTTGGGCTTTGAAATACACCTTCCGGGACGTAATTCCACAGAAAATGATGAGTACATGATTCATACATTCGACGAGTTGTTTATTTTTGCAAAAATTGCATAAATGGCGGAAAAAAATTTTGACAACATCAGGCCTTATACTGAGGGGGAAGCGAGAGAAGCCATTCTGCGCATCACCGGACAGAGCGAGTTTCAAACGATCCTCGACCACATTTTTGAAAAGGACCGGCACGAAGAGCTCCGGCAGAAGGCACGTAATGCAAAGACCATTCATGAATTCCAGTACGTCTTTATGAAACCGCTGGTGGAAAAAATTCTTTCCAACACTTCCAGGGGCGTCAGCGGCTCAGGATTTGAAAAATTGTCTCCCGACGAGCCACGCCTTTTCGTCGCCAATCACCGTGATATTACCCTGGATTCTTCCATCCTGGCCACCCTGCTGGTGGAACACGACTACGAATCGTGCGAATTTACCTGGGGCGACAACCTGATGGTTTCGCCCTTTGTGGAGGATTTCGGTAAGATCAACCGGATGATCACCGTTTTCAGAGAGGGAACGCCACGGCAGACGTTGCTGAATTCGAAAAATCTTTCCGCCTACATCCGCAAGCGGGTCCATGACGATAAAAAAGCAGCCTGGATCGCGCAAAGCAAAGGACGAACCAAAAACGGCAACGACAAAACTGATATCGGGGTACTGAAAATGCTCACCCTGGAAGGAAAAGAAAGCCTCTTCGATAAGATCGAAATGCTGAACATCACACCGGTAGCCATCTCGTTTGAATGGGAACCCTGTGACATACTCAAAACCAAGGAATTATATATTTCCACCAAAAGGAAATACGTCAAAGATAAAAAGGAAGATCTCAACAGTATCATCGGAGGAATACTCGGCCAAAAAGGACACATTCACCTTTCCATCTGCAACCCGGTGAATGAGGTGGTCCGGAGCTGGGATCCAGACCTGCCCAACAAGGATTTCTTTCAGAAACTCGCCACCGTGATCGATGCGGAAATCTACGAAAATTACAAACTCTGGCCTTCCAATTTCCTGGCTTACGACCTGCTGCATAACCGGTGGGATTTTAGCGACCGGTACAACAACGAAACCCGGGAAATCTTAGAAGAACATCTGCGGAAAACCCTTTCGGTGATCGAATACCAAAAGGACGAAGAAGAACTGGTCAAAGAGTTGTTTTTGTCCATCTATGCCAATCCGGTCATTAACAAGCTGGCGCATCATTTTGCCCCCGACAAGCCCTGATCCTTTCGGGAGCTATTTGTTTTTGGACCGGATCATGGATTCGAGCATATCCCATAATTCTTTGGGAATGGCGTCAAGCATGTTGAATTCCCCGGCACCCTGAAGCCACTCACCGCCATCAATGGTAATGACTTCTCCATTTACATAAGCGGAATAATCCGACATCAGATAAGCTGCCAGGTTGGCCAGTTCCTGATGATCTCCTACCCTTTTCAGCGGTACTTTTTTCGAAATATCGAATTTCTCTTTCAGGTCTCCCGGCAGCAACCGGTCCCAGGCGCCTTTGGTGGGAAACGGCCCCGGCGCGATGGCATTCACTCGAATCCCGTATTTGGCCCACTCTACGGCCAGTGACCTTGTCATGGCCAGCACACCTGCCTTGGCGGTGGCGGAGGGAACCACAAAGGCGCTGCCGGTAAAGGCATAGGTCGTTACGATGTTCAGGATGGTGGCTTTTTCCTGCTTCCTTTGGATCCAGTGTTTACCGAAGGCCAGGGTACAGTTCTTACTGCCTTTTAAAACAATGTCGATGATCGTGTCGAAGGCATGGGCTGAAAGCCGTTCGGTGGGACTGATAAAGTTGCCGGCGGCATTATTCAGCAATCCGTCGACTTTGCCAAAGGCCTCCAGCGTTTTCTGAAGCATGGCTTCCACTTCCTCGTAGTTTCGCACATCGCATTTCACTGCCAATACCTCGCCGCTTGTTTCGGCTTTTAGCTCATCGGCTACGCCCTGAAGCTTCTCCAGGTTCCGGGAGGTGATCACGACTTTAGCACCAAGCTGTAGAAAATATTTCGACATAGCCAGTCCCAGACCGGAACCGCCACCTGTAACAACGATTACCTGGTCTTTCAGCTCTTTTGATTTAAACATGGGTTCTTTAAAATGGGTCATAACGAGCGTATTTTAGGTTTAAAATTTCTTTCCGTCGAAATTACAGCGTGGCCACCAGTTCCTTGAAAAGCAATACCAGGTCTTTTTCTGCTTTTCCGGCATGGGCAATAATTTCGTTGATGTCGGCAGGTTCAATGTTATCGGGATCGCACAGGTCGGTGATCACCGAAACGGCTGCCACTTTGAGTCCCATATGGTGGGCCACGATAACCTCCGGAACGGTGGACATCCCCACAGCATCGGCACCCATTACCTTAATGAACCGGTATTCGGCCCGGGTCTCCAGGCTGGGACCGATCCAGGCCACATAAACGCCTTTGTTGACCTTCAGCTGATGCTTTCGGGCGATCTCTTCCATGGTATGTATCAGCGCGGCATCGTAAGGCTGGCTCATATCGGGAAAACGCGGGCCCAGAGAATCCAGGTTTTTTCCTACCAGGGGATTTCCGGGAAGCATGTTAATGTGATCATCGATGATCATAAGCGATGCTTTCTGCATATTCAGATTGATGGCTCCGGCCGCATTGGAAACCAGCAGGTATTTGATTCCAAGCAACTTCATCACCCGGACGGGGAAGGTGATCTCCTGCATGTCATAACCTTCGTAAAAATGGAACCTGCCGTTCATGATGAGCACTTTTTTTCCACTCAGTTCGCCATACATCAGCTTGCCCATATGTGTCTCCACCGTGGAAACAGGGAAATAAGGAATTTCTTCATAATCCAGGGTGATCTCCACTTTCACCTGATTGACCAGATTTCCCAAACCGGTTCCCAGAATAATGCCTATTTCCGGGGCGGTAATCCCGTGTTTTTGAATGAACGAGGCCGCTTCTTTGATTTTTTCGATCATAATTTTCAATTTCCACAAAGTTAAATTTTTCATCACACCCTGAAAGCCGCAGGAATGAAAATATAGCAGAAGAAATACGAGTCAGGAAATCGTCGGGACATCCAGGATCTTAGGGCGTCAAAAAAAATCACAAAAGCGTGTCGTTCTGATGTTCGGTCTATTTCATCATGGCTTTTGTCAGCGGTACCCGCATCCCATCGCGGTAAGCGGTTACGAAAGCACCCGTAACACCCAGGCCACGAAGCCTGAGACTTTCATTCAGCGCCTCATGATAGGAAGTAAACTGTCCGACAGTAAAGCGGTACAGCCCATCCTGGTGAAACACCTTAACGGGATATTCAAAATGATATTTCTTTTGCATTAACAGCGGATCCATCGGGACACGGGAAGCCAATACCTGGATCCGGAACCGGAGCCCCACAGCCTGTTCTTCGTGCGAAGCCGTGGGTGGCGGGGTTTGTTGCACCGCTGTTTTTACCGGGGCAGCAGGGGGTTGCAGAGGCAGACTCATCACGTCCACTTCCGGTTGTCCGCCGGAAGCAGAACCCGGAGTAGGTCCCGGATTGACCATGTAGTCGTAGATAGGAATCGGTCGCTTATTCATGTCCTCCTCCGATCGTTTGTTCCTGCGTCTGGATTTTTTCCTGAGCCAATCATGTTTTCCGGGATGAATGTAATAAGTAACGCCAAGGTGGGAATAAAACAACTGATCATTTTTGGCACCGCCTTTCCATTCGTCCACATAGTCACTGAAAATGGTGGTCATGGTTCCACCGGCCCGCACCGACCACTTGTCATTGATCCGGTAATCAAAACCGGCCCCAAAGGGGACCACGAAAGCCTTGTTGGTGAAACGGCTACCCCCCGAGGTCGTCCCGCTACGGAGAACAATCCCCGAAATATTGTCTGTCAGGGCCGTATTCCAGGTGCTGATACCGAAACCCAAGGTACCGTAAACAGAGAATCTGCGGTCGCTGTTGGTACCACCGAAAAGATTGCTGAAGTTGGCGTAACCGAAAAGTGAAAGGTCGTCATAATTACCCCAAAGTGAATAATCCACCGCGGTACCGTCTGATTTACGGTCCTTGATGCTGCTAACCCCCGTAGAGAAGATATTCAATCCCAGGCCGAAGACCGGGCTGATCATCCTTTTGGCGTAGATCTGCACTCCCAACCGGGATTCACCGCTCCACTTACGGAAATAATTGTGGTTGGCGGCATCACCGAAAAACTGTGTCGTCCCCAGGTTGATCCCCACATCCCATGAATCCGACGAATTATCTTGCTGTGGCAGATTCAGCATCTGAGCTTGCACTCCGCAGTATGCTGTCAGCAACAACAGGAGGAACAACCAGCGAGAAACGAAACGGGATATGGGAAAAAAACGCATATTATTTCTTTTTCTTCTCTTTGGAATAATCGTGGCAATATTCCTGGATATATTCGTACGCCGTTCCAAAACCAAGCTCCAGGGCCTTATTCCAGTCGCTGCAGGCGCCGCTCATATCATTCAGATAATATTTGGTGACTCCGCGGTTGAAATAATTCCGGACCCAGTTGGAATAATTCATGACATTCGTTGGGCGCAGTTGCAATGCACGGTCGTAAGAACCGATGGCATCCTCGTAACGGTGCAGCCGGGTTTGCGCATTGCCCAGATAGGAGAACAACATAAAGTCCTGCGTATTGGGTTTGATTTTCAGGGCCTGGTTAAAGTACTGGATGGCCTTGATGTAATCGCCGATTTGATACTTCAGGATTCCCCAGTTGAAATAGTTGTGGTAAGGATCTTCCTGCAGTCCGGTTTCACTGCCGGAAACCGGGATAAAGTATTGTTTGGCTCCGTCGACAAAGTTCTTGAACGTATAAAATTTCACCTCGTAAAATGAGCGGCTGAACAGCTTGCTCCAGTCATTGGGCGAGGTATACATAGAAACCAGATAATTGTTATCAAAAGTCTTGATGAGCCGGAACCGGCAGACTTCTTCCCCATTGCTCCGGATGGGATAGACGGCCAGCACAAGATTCCAGCCGTTGATCTTTTCCCCGAGGTTGACCTGCTGGACGTTGCCCACCAGAATACTTTCCCAGTTTTTATGGTCATAATTGGTGATCGTTCCACGGGCAAAGACGTTCAGGTTGACTGCGTAACTCTGGTTGAAGGCGACATTATCGGGGAGGATCTTTGACAACAACTGACTGTTGAAAACATAATAATCCAATGAATTATAACCTTCCCAATCCTCCTTGAGCAGGGGAAATTCATATTTTCCGTCACGGTACATCTTGATGAGTACGGTATACTGGGTATTGCCGATCATTAATTTGCGCATCTCGAGCTTGATGAAGTTATCCTGCCCCAGACCCCGGGATCCGTAATCGTCTTTGTTGGATTTTTGATCGGTAAACGGGATTTGATTCTTCATGGAATACCAGGCGCCGTTGTTCTGTACCGCCCAGCCCGTTGCCCTGTCGATGGAGGACTCCACCCCACTGAGTGAAGAATAACGCACCAGATCCTGCTCGCTGAGGGCTTTTTTGTCCTTTCTCCGGTCTTTTCGGTGTTTTTGCGAAAAAGAAAACAACGGCAGCAAAACCAAAACAATCATAGCGAAACTACGAAGAAATATAACTTTTGATTTTGGCATATTTTGACTCATTAAAACACTAAAACCCCGAATTGGTAAATGTAATAAAATTAATTTCCTCGAAAAAATCTCACATTCCAAAATATTAAATATTTATCAACAAGTTCCATAAGGTTTTATCCTTCTTTCTATCAGTCAATTGCATCGGAAAGGTTCAAAAGTTCCCCCTGAAGAATTTCAATGGGATGCCGCCACAATCTCGCTTTCGGCAGCCTTCAGGGCCTCTTCGATTCCGGCGGGGTTCTTCCCTCCAGCCATGGCAAAATGAGGCTGACCGCCGCCACCGCCGCGGATGAAAGGACTGATCGTCCGGATGAGGGTTCCGGCATTGATCTTCCCTGCCGAAGACAGGGCATCGGAAACGCCGATCACCAGGTTGGCTTTTCCGTCATTTTCCATCCCCAGCACGACCACCATCTGCTCGTTCATGGCACGGAGCTGATGCACCAGATTCTTGGCCTGATTGGGATCCAGGACAATCTTCTTTCCAACATAAGTATAGCCTCCGATGGTCCGGGCCGATTGCATCAGTTCGTCTGCCAGCAGAAGGGCTTTTTCCTTTTGGTAACTTTCGATGTCACGGGAAAGGTTGGAATTTTCCTGGATCAGATTTTTCACGGCTGTGAGCGGATTAAGGGCCCCCTTAAATTGTTCCCGGATCTCCTGGAGCAGGTCGAGATGTTCGAAGACATAGGCTTCTGCTGCATCGGCAGAACAGGCTTCGATCCTACGCACGCCGGCAGCGATCCCGCTTTCCGAAACTATTTTAAAGAACCCGATCTGGCCTGTTGCAGGCACATGGGTGCCGCCGCAAAGCTCCACGGAATATTCCGGATCGAAGGTGATCACCCGGACGCGGTCGCCGTACTTTTCGCCAAACAAAGCCATGGCGCCCATCTTTTTTGCCTCGTCAATGGGGACATTTTCCTGTACCCGGCACGAGATGTTTTCCCGGATTTTGACATTGACTCTTTTCTCGACTTCCCGGATCTCTTCGTCCGTCATTTTTGCAAAATGGGAGAAATCGAAACGCAACCGCTCGGCGTCCACCAGGGAGCCTTTTTGTTCCACATGCGAGCCGAGCACTTCGCGCAGGGCAGCATGCATCAAATGGGTGGCGCTGTGGTTGTTGGCCGTCAACCGCCGTTTTTGCCCGTCGACCCGTGCTGTCAGGGTGGCCTCGGGATTCTTGGGTTCTTCCGCCACGATGTGAACCGGAAGGTTGTTTTCTTTTCGTGTATCGGTCACATGAAGTAATTGTCCTGCCAGCTCCAAAGTACCGGAGTCGCCGACCTGTCCGCCAGACTCGGCATAAAACGGGGTACGGTCAAGCACCACTTCATAGAGGGTATTTTTCTTTTGGGTCACCTGCCGGAATTTCACAATATGGGCTTCGCATTCCAATTGATGATATCCCAGAAACTCTGTTGAAGGCGCATTGGGAATGATTTCCACCCAATCGTCAGTCGTTTTTTCAGCCGCTTTACGCGACCGGTTTTTCTGTGCTTCCAGGCCCTTCCGGAAATCATCCATATTGACATCCAGGCCAATCTCACGAGCCATGAGGCGGGTTAGGTCGATGGGGAAACCGAAAGTATCGAACAACTCAAAAGCAAATTCTCCGTCGATGACCTTGCGATCCGTATTCGTACTGACATATTGTTCAAAACGTTTGACCCCCTGGGAGAGGGTCCGCAGGAAAGTCGTTTCCTCTTCCCGGATGACGTTTTCCACCAGTTGCTGCTGGCTTTCGATTTCAGGGAAGACCTCCTTCATCTGATCCACCAGAACCGGGAGCATTTTGTAGATAAACGGCTCCTGAAATTCGAGGAAGGTAAATCCGTAACGCACCGCCCGCCGCAGGATCCTGCGGATGACATAGCCCGCCCCGGTGTTCGACGGCAGTTGACCATCGGCAATGGCAAACGCCACAGCGCGCAGGTGATCGGAAACCACGCGGATGGCAATGTCTTTCTTTTCGTCGTTCCCATAGGTGACCCCGGCCATCTGAGCCAGAAACTGGATCAGCGGTTTGAATACGTCGGTATCGTAATTGGATTTCACGCCCTGCAATACCATCGCCAGTCGCTCAAAACCCATACCCGTGTCGATGTGCTTCTGGGGCAAAACCGAAAGCTTTCCGTTGGCCTGACGGTTGAATTCTATGAAAACCAGATTCCAGATCTCGATCACCTGAGGATGGTCCCTGTTCACCAGTTCGCTTCCGGGGATCCGGGCTTTTTCCGCTTCGGAACGCAGATCGATGTGGATCTCCGAGCAGGGGCCGCAGGGACCCGTTTCGCCCATTTCCCAGAAATTATCTTTCTTCGAGCCCAGCAGGATATGATCCTCACGAATGTGTTTTTTCCACGATGCGCTGGCTTCGGCGTCCACCGGCAATCCATCACCTTCGTCACCACTGAAAACCGTCACGTAAAGGTTTTTTTTGTCGATCTTAAAAACATCGGTGAGCAACTCCCAGGCCCAGGCAATGGCTTCTTCCTTGAAGTAATCGCCGAACGACCAGTTTCCCAGCATTTCAAACAAAGTATGATGATACGTGTCGTGTCCCACTTCTTCCAGATCGTTGTGCTTTCCCGAAACGCGCAGACATTTCTGGGTGTCGGCAACGCGCGGAAATTTGGCCGGCGCATGGCCGAGGAAGATGTCCTTGAACTGATTCATGCCCGCATTGATGAACATCAGGGTGGGATCATCTTTAACAACGATGGGCGAACCCTGAACGATCTGGTGATTTTTTGATTTAAAAAACTCCAAAAAACTCCTTCTAATTTCTGACGACTTCATTATCAATTTGTTAACAAATAACTGTTTATTTTTTATTTCTTTTAAGATTGCAAATCTACGTCAAATTCTTAGTTTTGCATCAAGTGAAATTCTTAGTTTTGCATCATTAAGTCATTTGGCATGGCCAAAACAAAATATTTCTTTAACGAGAAAACGCTATCTTACGAAGAGCATAAGCTCACTCCCGGCCAGAAATTATTCAGGTTTTTGATGTTTCTGGTTTCTGCTTTGGCACTTACCGTGATTTTTGTCTTTTTGCTGTTTACTTTTTTTGATTCTCCCAAAGAGCTGATGCTAAAACGCGACCTGGCGGAATATCAGCTTGAGTACAAGATCATGAACGACAAGCTCAACACCATGCAAAAAGTGATGAACGAGCTTGCCAACCGTGATGATAATATTTACCGGGTAATTTTTGAGGCAGAGCCCATCCCGTTGTCCGTTCGCGAAGCAGGTATCGGCGGGGTAGACCGCTATGCCAACCTGGAAGGTTACAGCGAGTCGAAACTGCTGATCGAGACCGCCCGGAAAATGGACAAACTCACCAGTGAAATGGTGGTTCAGTCCAAGTCCTTTGACCAGGTTTTTGCCATGGCCAAGAGCAAGGCAAAGATGCTGGCCAGTATTCCGGCCATCCAGCCCATTCGGAACATCCAGCTGGACCGGATCTCATCTTACTTCGGATACCGGATCGATCCCTTCTACAAAGTCAAAAAGTTACATGAAGGTATCGATTTTGCGGCCCCCGTGGGGACTCCGGTACACGTCACCGGCAACGGCAGGGTGATCCTGGCAGGCCGGTCGCTGGGAGGTTACGGCAAAGAGGTGATGGTCGACCATGGATTTGGCTATGTCACCCGTTACGCCCACCTGAGTGTGATCAAGGTCAAAAGGGGACAGTACGTGCAACGCGGCCAGGTGATCGGCCTGGTGGGGAACACCGGGAAGTCCACCGGGCCCCATCTGCATTATGAAGTTCGCAAAGACGGCGTGCCCATCAATCCCATTAACTACTTCTTCAACGACCTGACGCCGCTTGAATATTCGAAGATGATCGAACTGTCCAAGAT
Organism: Candidatus Sulfidibacterium sp.; assembly: GCA_046706345.1. GTDB lineage: Bacteria > Bacteroidota > Bacteroidia > Bacteroidales > F082 > Sulfidibacterium. The sequence continues at coordinate 4,245 of JBJKPL010000288.1, read as the reverse complement.
CCCTACGCAATCCATGGACTAAGTTACTGTCATGGCAGAAAAGTTATACTACCGCATTGGGGAAGTCGCCCGCAAATTCAATGTCCAGCCTACACTGATCCGTTACTGGGAACGAGAATTTGATTTCATCAAACCGCATAAAAGCGACAAAGGAACCCGCATGTTCACGCAAAAGGACATCGAGCACTTTGAGATTGTCTTTCATCTGGTAAAAGAAAAGGGAATGACCATTCAGGGTACCAAAGACTATTTCAGGAAACACTACGACAGCCAATCCCTCAACCGGCTGGAGATCATCAATACCCTGAAAAAAACCAGGGACCTGCTTTCCGATGTCAAATCGGTATTGGAGGAATCCAAAAGAGAAGATCAGTAGTAGCGGCCCGATACCAGATAATTTCTCACATAATCATCCACTCCGTTTTCCAGGCTCGTAAAGGGTTTGTCGTATCCGGCTTGTCTGAGTTTTTTCATGTTTGCCTCGGTGAAGTACTGGTATTTATCGCGGATGTCCGCCGGAGTATCGATAAATTCGATTTCCGGATCCCGGTCCAGGGCGGCAAAAGTAGCTTTCACCAGGTCCAGGAATGTCCTGGCCTGGCCGGTGCCCAGATTGTACAACCCAGGGTCGGGTTTCCGGGCCATCAGGAACAGGATCACTTCGGCCACATCTTTCACGTAGACAAAATCCCGCAGCTGTTCCCCATCTTTAAATTCGGGTTTGTGAGATCGGAAGAGCCGGACTTTTCCGCTTTCGCTGATCTGGCGGTAAGCGTGTAGGATCACCGAAGCCATCCGCCCCTTGTGGTATTCGTTGGGGCCGTAAACATTAAAAAATTTCAACCCGGCCCAAAACGGAGGCTGGACTTCCTGGTTCAACGCCCACTTGTCGAAATCATTCTTGGATCTCCCGTAAGGATTTAATGGCTGCAGTTTCTTTACCACCTCATGGTTGTCGTCGTAACCATATTCACCGCCCCCGTAGGTTGCCGCGGAGGAGGCGTAGATCAGCGGGATCCTGTATTCCGCACAGCGCCGCCACATCTGCTTGCTGTAATCCAGATTCAGCACATCAAAAACGCGCTGGTCGAATTCCGTGGTATCGGTGCGGGCACCCAGATGGATCACCCAATCCACCTTGCCGGGATTTTTGTCGAACCATTGAAAAAAATCATCGCGCTGGATCTTAAGGTCAAATTTCTTGTGAATGTAATTCTGCTCTTTTTCGATACGAGAAAAATCATCCACCAGAACCAGTTGTTCCATTCCAGCCTCGTTGAGCCGCTGAGCTACTGCGCTGCCGATAAATCCTGCCGTACCCGTTACTACGATCATGTTAATCTTTTTTGCAAAAATACAGAAATGCCTTTTATGGGAACCGGTTGAAAGCCTCCACAACGGGAAATTTTTCCAAAATTCCATCAACACGACATCCCTCATTTCGATACTTCCAAAAAAAATACTTCTTCCTTTCCCATGAGGTGGCAAAAAATATTTCTTTAGCTTTGTTGCATAATTTTGAAACCCGAAGAATCAGGTGCACAAAAGATTCCGGGAAAAGATCAAAACCATTAAATCATAGAGGATGAGGAAGCTTACAATACTTCTTTTTTTGTCTTTTCTTCAAATCGCAGCTTTTGCGCAACTGAGCCTCCCCGGAACTCCGTTGAGCCGGCAGTTTCATCTTAAGGAAAGCCTTGTTTCACAGAAAATTGCGGTGTTGCCGCCGGTAAAGAAGCCACAGATCAAAACGGGTCAGCCCCAACCGTTGGTGGCCGGATTCACCACCCGACTCAGGGATTCGCTGCTCAGCAAAGGTTCCTGGCTGCAGGCGCCTTCGGGGGAATATGTCTGGAGGCTTGCCTTACAACAGAATCAGGCTGGGGCACTGAATTTATATTTCAGGGATTTTCACCTGAATCCGGGCGACCGGCTTTACCTCTACAATGCAGATCAAAGCAAGATTTTGGGCGCTTTCTCCCGTTTGAATAACGGGCCTTTCTTCGCCACCGGTTACCTGCCTGGAGATCAGATCATCCTGGAGCTGGATTCGCACGTTCCATACCAAACCCTCCCGTTCAAGCTGGAACTGCTGGGCAACATCAGGAATACACGCTATACCCAGAGCAATGGTTTCGGTGGTGCTGGCACCTGTGAGGTCCCCATCAACTGTCCGGAAGGCGCCAACTACCAGAAACAAAAAAGAGGCGTTGCCCGGATCCTGCTCCTGTCGCAGGGCACATTGTACTGGTGTACCGGAAGTCTCGTCAACGACACGCACAATGATGCCACACCCTATTTTCTGACAGCCAACCATTGTGGTTCGGATGCCAGCACAGCGGATTACGATCAATGGATCTTTTATTTCAACTTTGAATCGCCGGACTGCAGCAGGCCATCGAGCGAGCCGTCCTCGGATGTACTTTCAGGTGCCCGTTTGCTGGCTTCGGTCCCCTACACCACCGGCTCGGATTTTAAACTGCTGCTTCTGAAAGATTCCGTGCCCTTATCCTACAAACCTTATTTTAACGGCTGGGATGCCTCGGGTGCCATCAGCTACAACGGGGTGGACATCCATCATCCGGAAGGCGACATCAAGATGATATCCACCTATACCCAACCCATCGTGGCTACCAATTATTCGGGAACCAAAAGCAATGCCAATGGATTTTTCTGGAAAGTTACCTGGGCTGCCACGGCGGACGGTCACGGTGTGACCGAAGGCGGATCTTCGGGATCACCGCTGTTTAGCAGCCAGGGACTGATCATTGGAACGCTTACCGGAGGAACATCCGATTGCGCCACCCCCAATAATCCGGATTATTTCGGGCAGTTCAGCAAATCTTGGAACGCCAGCGGTTCGGACTCCACCGTCCAGTTAAAATACTGGCTCGATAAAAGTGGTTCCAATGTTTTGGAAATGCCGGGCCTGGATCCGGCATCACAGCAGGCGGTTCCCTATTTCAGTTCCAATGTCCAGCATGTTCCCGTGGGAGGCAATGTTCAATTCACCAATTTGTCCACCGGCCCCGTGACTTCGTACCAATGGTATTTCCAGGGGGGCGATCCCACCACCAGCAGCAACAGAACCCCGCCGCCCGTAACGTATTACAAACCGGGCAACTACAAGGTCAGCCTGACGGTCACCTATCCCACCGGGCAGGACAGCCTGGTGAGAAATTCTTATATTTCCGTAAGACCGATAATCTATCCCAATCCTACCAGCAACGGCGAATTTCATGTGCTGCTGGGAAACTATGACCGGTCGAAGATCGCCATCAACCTTTACAACATGATGGGGCAGCAGTTGGATGCCTTCAGTCCGGTGTTCACCAACGATGGCGTCACCATCATCCTGCCGCACAATCAAAACGGGTTATACATTATCCGTGTAACCAACGACGGGGTCACCCATTCCTATAAAGTCATGAACTTTCACCCCTGATCCTCAGGGATCAAAGGGAGGGTTATTTCAAATTCCCGGGCACTCTTCCGGTAATATGGCACAAATGTGTAATTTTGCCCTTTTTAAGGAAACGACCATGCCGAAGAAATATCAGCACCTCTTTTTTGACCTTGACCGAACCTTGTGGGATTTTGAAAAAAGTGCCCATCAGGCTTTTCAGGAGATGTTTGAAAAGCATCATTTGAAAGACCTGGGCATCGAGGATTGGGAGTCCTTTCACAACCGCTACGAGGTTCACAATCATCGATTATGGGATCTTTACCGGGTGGGCAAGATTGAAAAAAGTTTATTGATGTGGAAGCGGTTTTCCGATACCCTGGAGGAATACGGCATCAAGAACAATGAACTGGCACAGGCGCTGGGTAACGATTATGTCAGAATCAGTCCGCGGAAAGTGAATCTGTATCCCTACACGATGGAAGTTCTGGAATACCTCCATCCCCTTTATGAGTTACACATCATCACCAACGGATTTCAGGAAGTGCAGCACATCAAGCTGGAGACGTCAGGTATGGATCAGTATTTTAAAACGCTGATCACTTCCGAAAAGGCCGGCGTAAAAAAACCAGATCCCGCCATTTTTGAATATGCATTGGAAAAAACCGGGGCCAGCGCAGGCAACAGTTTGATGATCGGGGATGATTACGAAGTGGATATCATCGGTGCCGGAAGTATCGGCATGGACCAGGTATTTTTCGACCCGGAACAACAGTTCACCAAAAACGGAAGCACTTACCGCATCAGCAGTCTGGCCGAATTAAAAGACATTCTTTAAGGAA
>JBJKPL010000287.1:0-10252 GCA_046706345.1 Candidatus Sulfidibacterium sp. | reverse complement strand
GGGCGAAACCCCGACGGCCACGATCACCAGGTCGACATCCACATCAAACTCGGAACCTTCCATCGGTACCGGTCTTCTTCTTCCGGAAGCATCCGGTTCACCCAGCGTCATCTTTTGAAGCCGCATTTTGTTCACCCGGCCGCTCTGATCGGCAAAATATTCAACCGGATTGTGCAGGTTCAAAAATTCAATTTCTTCTTCCTGTGCATGATGAACTTCTTCCACCCGGGCCGGCATTTCCTCAATGGAACGGCGGTAGATGATCATGGAGCGTTCGGCGCCGAGCCTTTTGGAGGTACGCACCGAGTCCATGGCGGTGTTTCCGCCTCCGATCACGGCCACTTTCTTACCCATCAGCACTGGGGTATCGTAACCGTTGTTGGCGGCTTTCATCAGATTTACACGCGTCAAATATTCGTTGGAGGAATAAATTCCGTTGTAATTTTCGCCTGGGATATTCATGAAATTCGGCAGGCCGGCTCCGCTTCCCACAAAGAAAGCTTCGAAACCCTGGGCCCGCAGATCGTCGAAAGATGCGGTTTTTCCGACGATGAAATCGGTGCGGAATTTAACCCCCATCTTGCGCATGTTCTCGATCTCCACATCCACGATCTCGTTGGGCAGACGAAACTCGGGAATCCCGTATTTCAGCACGCCGCCAATTTCGTGAAGGGCTTCGAAAACCGTTACGTCATAACCCCATTTCGCCAGATCTCCGGCTGCGGCCAGCCCGGCAGGACCGGAACCAACAATGGCAATTTTCACGCCATTGGAAGCTGCCACTTTGGGAACATTCATCCTGCCACTGTTTCTTTCGAAATCGGCAGCAAAACGCTCCAGGTGGCCGATGGCGATGGGCGGTTTGTCGAGCTTCTGGGTATAAAAGCAATTCAGTTCACACTGTTTTTCCTGCGGGCAGACGCGGCCGCAAACAGCCGGCAAGGTGTTGGTCTCCTTCAGAGCCACCGCAGCGCCCAAAAAGTCGCGGGCTTCAATTTTCTTGATGAACTTGGGAATGTCAATCCCCACGGGGCAGCCGATAGTACAGGTAGGATCCACACAGTCGAGGCAACGATGCGATTCGACCACGGCCATTTCTTCGGAGATGCCCTGATTGACTTCCAGAATGTTTTTGTTTCTGACATGGGGGTCCTGTTCGATCATCCGAACCCGCTCAATGCTGGTGCGTTCCTTGGCCTTCATGGCTTTACGCAACTCGACCCGCCAGTCTTCCTTTCTCCCTTCTTTGATATATTCGGCAATATTTTCCATTAGGCTTCTGTTGTTTCAAGGGTTGATAAATATCTTTCGTAAGCTTCGTGTTCTTCCATTTTGTAGGCGCCCATACGCAGCAGCATCTCGTCCCAGTTCACCTGGAACGCATCAAACTCGGGTCCGTCGACACACACAAATTTCGTTTTACCGCCGATAGAAACGCGGCAGGCGCCGCACATTCCGGTTCCGTCCACCATGATGGTATTCAGACTGACTTCGGTGGGGATGTTGAATTTTTTCGTGGTCAGACTGCCGAATTTCATCATGATGGCAGGGCCGATGACCACGGCTTTGTGAATTTTCTCTTTCCGGATCATCTCTTCCATACCGGCGGTAACCAGGCCTTTCGTACCGTAAGAACCGTCGTCGGTCATGATGATCAGCTCATCAGAAGCTTTTCTCATTTCATCTTCCAGGATGATCAGTTCTTTGGTTCGACCTGCCAATACGGTGATGATCCTGTTTCCGGCGGCTTTCAGCGCCTTGACAATAGGCATCAAAGGCGCAACGCCCACACCGCCACCGGCACACAATACGGTTCCGTAATTCTCGATATGGGTGGCATGCCCCAGCGGCCCCACAACATCCAGAATTTCATCTCCCGGATTCATGGAAAGCAATTTGGCGGAGGTCACCCCTACTTTCTGCACCACCAGCGTAATGGTCCCCTGGTCCGGATCGCCGTCGGCGATGGTCAGCGGAATACGCTCACCGTTTTCGTCCAGCCGTATAATGACAAAATGCCCGGCTTTTCGTGACCGGGCAATATCTGGAGCTTCCAGGACAAACTTAGCAACGTTTTCAGAGAAAAATTCTTTTTCAACTATTTTGCTCATAGGATCTTATTTAATCAATGACAATCTTGTTTTGGGAAGCAAAATTATAAATATCTGGTTGAGCAAGCTTAGGCAAATGGGTTCTAAATTAGCAAGTTGCTGATTTTATGATTTTTAGTTGGTTAATTTATATTGAATCTAATGCAAACGTTTTCAAATCACCGTTGATCGGGAATATGGATCAGATAATGACGTTTCTTGCCATCCATGATCACCTTAAGGGGATCCCTGAAACGGACATGTTTGAAGTACAGGCCTTCATAGATCACTTCCTGCTTTTCAAGCATGTCATAATTGATAACATCCAGACCGGAAGTATGCTGCAGCATAAAATATCCCACCTTCATGCTGGTGACATTATGGAAAAAGTGGGATCCTGATGAAGCGTCGAGCGGAAAGTCGGTGAGGCTGGTTTCGACGATGATGCGGGCTTTGGAGATCTGGGGCCATCGGACGGGGATGCCGATCCATTTGTCGCGTGTACCCCAGCGCCCGGGGCCGATCAGGACATATTGCTTCCGCTCTTTCATGAACTGCTCGTTCAGTTGCTCGATCTCGGCTGCCATTTCCTCGGTTTTGCTTTTGTCGAATTTTTTGCGATCCACATAAATTACATCCTGAAGGTCCTCGATTACCCCGTTGCCCATCCCACTGCTGGAATACAGCAAGACCGATCGTTTCGGAACCTTGTTTAAATCAATATCATTGTCCTGATTCTGGGAGATCAAGGGCTTGATCTGAAGAATATAAAACGAAGCCTTGCCCTGCGCATCCTTGTTCAGGTCAACGGCATATTCTATTTCCACGGCGGTACCCATGGCCTCCTTACCCAACTCCAGCAAGAGGCTGATGGTTTGCGACAAGGGAACATAATTGTATTTCAAAACATTGGCAAAATTCACGATCCGGGGTCCCGACTTACTCAGGCCGGGATAGATGGTATCGGAGTCGGGATTGTAGACCGAAGCACAATGTTTCAGCGTCCCCTGGTGTTCAGCCACGTCGATGTCAGGAAAAGTCAGACCGGCATCTTCACCCACCATCAGATCCAGTTCTTTTTTGTTCAGATCCACGGCACAGAATTTCACCTGCGAGTTTTTAAACTGGTCCTTCGGAGAATTGATCTCAATGCCAGGATATTTGGGAGAAAAACGATAGGCTTTGTTCCCTTCCACCACGTATTTTCCAAGACCCACCGCCGCAAGGGCAAAGCCTTCATCGGGCTTCATGTGGGCAAAAGGATAATAATTATACGACTGGGCCACCCCACTGATGTGCGGGTAAAATTGATCACCATACCGGTTGCCGACCACTTCCTCGATGATCACGGCCATCCGCTCGTCTTCGAGCTTGTAATCGATGGCTTTCACGTAGCTTTTGGCAATATCGGAAAACAACGAAGCATAAACCAGCTTGATAGCATCGCAAAGCTGTTTCAACCGCACTTCGAGATTCTTATGGGCATTGGGTAAGATATAGGTCTCGAAAATCCCGGCAAACGGCAGCGTCAGCGAGTCTTCAAACAAACTGGACGACCGGATGGCGATGGGCTTGGTGATCTTGTTCAGGAGATCGCGTAATTTTTCCTTTAAGACTTCCGAAAGCGGACTTTCAAGAAAGGCCCTTTTCACTTTGGCATGATCTTTCTCAAACAGGCCAAGGGTATGCAACTGATTTCGGGTCATAAACTCCTCGAACTCCATACTTCCGATAATGAACGTCACCGGCGTTTTGATATGAATATCGGGTATATATTGCTGAAAATCATAGCTGTGGATCAGGGCATTGATGAAGGCCAGGCCGCGCCCCTTTCCACCGAGGGAACCGTCGCTGAGGGTATAAAAATTATCGGGATAAATTTCGCTTCCGGGCTCGTAGGAAATGATGTTTCCCTCGACCTGCTCGTCGAGATGTTCGCGGATCATGCTTACCAGCGACCGCCGCAGCTCATTGACATCCGTAAAATCGCTGACTTTTTTCGGATTGATGAAATTGGCGGCTTTGATCTCCTGCCGGGCCATCAGCCACATGGAAAAGTGGTTGTGATACGAGTGAAACAGCAGCGAATCGTCGGGGATGATCTCAAGATAATGCTCAAATTCCCGCAAGTTGGCAGCCCGGGCAATCTCTTCGCCTTTTTCGTTTTTGAAGATAAAATCCCCGAAACCCAGGTTATAGGTGATAAAATGTTGCAGGTCTTCGTATAAGGTCTCTGAATTTTTATCGATGAACAGGGAATCATATTTTTCCGCCACTTCGGAATACATGGGATCCGACGACTGCATCACCACCGGCAACTCCTTCAGCTCTTTCCGGGCGTAAGCCAGCAACTCGATCCCGGCCTGGTCGTCCATTTTGCCGAACCGTTTGAATTTGACATCGGTGATCAGACAAAGCAGATTGTCCTTGTATTTATCGATGATCTCAATGGCCTGCTCAAAGGTCGGGGCAAACAATATCTTGGGCCTCGCCCGCATGCGCAACACTTTATACAAGGCATCCGTACTCACATCCTCGATGATCCGCCGGGTTTGTTCCATCAGAACGCGATACAAAAACGACAGGTAGCGTGAGGAGTAGATGGGTGAATCTTCCGCCAGCAGGATCACCCTGACGGCTCCAACTTTGGTATCGTTTTCCACGTTGATCTTGTCCTCGAGCAGTTTGATCATGGAAAAGAAAATGTTGGTATCGCCGTTCCAGGCAAAGATCCGGTCGATAAAAGGCAGGTTGGTTTGCTCGGATTTGAAATAACTCACATCGCTGTTGTTGTTCAACAGCATAAAAATCGGGATGTAGGGATATTGCTCCTTGATCAGCCGGCTGGAAGACACCGGTGTTTTTTTATCCACACCCACCATGTAAATGATCTGGTCGAAATGCCGCTTGCGAAGCAGGTTGATTGCCTGCTGCGCCGAAGAAACGCCGGTGATCCTGGGAATGGAGGTGAGGTTCAGTTGTCCGAACTGCCCCAGCATGTGTTCCGAAAAACGGCCCTCCCGCTCGATGGAATAGGCATCGTAAAGACTGGATATCAGCAAGATCTCCCGAACCTTGAACGGCATCAGGTCGTGATAAATATCGCGGGTATAGGTATTTTTATTTAAAAACCGGTGCAGGAATTTTCCGGTGATGATCTCATTGTCCTTCTTTCCTGCTTTTTTGCCGGAGATACTCAACATCCCTTCATTCAATTCTTTCCATTCCTGCTTGTTCAGAAAACGGATCAGGATCTGAACCAGGCTTCTCATGAAATACTCCTGTTCGTTTTTATAGCTTGCATTGTTCAGCACCAGCTCCGAAAGGCAATAGTACAAAATTCCTTTTTTTCCGCCCTTGGTCAGGAAACTGTTTTCATGACAGGGATGCTTTGAGGTTCGGCCGGGCACCTGATAGGTCTTCCCATCGAAAACGATCTTCAGCATGTCAAATGGGAACGGCTTTTGCTGGGCAATGGCACTGACGATCAGATGCAGGGTTTCGTCCATGGTCTTGTTCTGATGGACGATTTCATTGATCTTGTTGACCAGCGTCAGCATCGCGCCGTAAGGATAGGAAGCTTCTTTTTTCATTTCCGGATCATAAGGACTCCTGCAAAGTTAACCAAAAGGTGAATGGAATGTTTTACGCCGTCTTCTTTCTTTTGGCGGGACAACAAACAAAAAAGCTGCGTGAAGGCATTTCACGCAGCTTTTCGACCTGTTGGGCCTTTTAGTATTTGTAGGCCTGATTTTCAGCCATCTTATGGACATCATACGGAGCCGGTGCACCGCCCAGATACTTGTGGAACCAGTCGAGGTGGGCATCGTAATACAACGGCATGGATTTAACATTATTCGGCCAGTGGCCGTCATTCTTAAAGATGATCAAACGCGAGGGAACACCCAGGGTTTGCAATGTGGTAAAATACTGAATACTCTGGGTATAGGGAACCCGGAAGTCAATTTGCCCTGTAAGCACCAGCGTCGGAGTGGAAAAGTTCTTGGCATAATAGGACGGCGAGAATTTCTCGTATTGTTTCGAATTCCAGGGTTGTCCTTTCAGTTCATGATTCGGAAACCACAGTTCTTCGGTGCCGCCCCACATGGAACGCAAATCATAAACGCCCATCATGGCGGCCAGACATTTGAAACGCTTGGTATGTCCCTGGAACCAATCCATCATGTAACCGCCGAAAGACCATCCCATGGCGCCCATCCGGGTGGAATCAACGTAGGGCAGTTTGGCCAGGGCGTCGGTGACTTTCATGTCGTCTTCGAAATTGGCGCCACCCCAGTCGCCTGAAATTTCAGCGGTATAGGCCTGACCGTATCCGGTAGAACCGTGAGGATTGGGAAAGGCCACCACATATCCGGCACCCGGATATACCTGCCAGTCGCCGCGGAACGAATCCATCCACTGCATCTGCGGTCCGCCGTGAACATTGATGATCATGGGATATTTTTTGTGCGGATCGAAGTTGTGCGGAGTGACCACAAAAAATTCCACTTTCTTACCATCGGCACCCATGACCCACATTTTCTTACCGGGCCGGATGTCCACGGTTTCTTCCAACTTTTTGTTAAAAGCAGTAAGCGCCGTCTCCTGATGATCGGTCATGTTCATTTTATAGAGCTCGCCGGGTTTCTGAATCGAACTGGCCAGATAATAGAGGTTACCGTGGTGGTCGAAATCAAATCCGCGGATGGCTCTGGGCCCGCTGACCGGAGTGATCTTATCCGAGTTCAGATCTACTTTGAAAACGGGTTCGTAAGCCTCGACCTCACCGGTGAAATAAATGGACTTTGAATCGGCAGACCACTTAAAATCATCTACCCAGTTGTCGAAGTTTTTTGAATTCGTCAACTGCGTGGTCTTTCCTGTTTTACGGTTATAAACAGCCAGCCTGAAAAGGTCGGATTCGTAACCGGGAATTTTCTGCATCCGGTAGCCGATGTACTTTCCGTCGGGCGAATAGACCGGCCAGCCATCCCAGGCCGGATTGTCCCTGGTGATATCCACAGACTTTCCTCCGGTAACGGGAACAACAAACAGGTCGGAGTTGGTGGAGGCTTCGGGGTGTTTCACATGTTTTGAAACGTAGCACAGTTCTTTGCTGTCGGGAGAAAAATTATAACCGACACCACCGCCAAGCATGAAGGTCGGCGCGACATAATTACCGGGCGTAACATCCATGTAGGTTTTGTTGTCGATGTTATAAATGATGATATGAGATACTTTTCCGGCAGCATAGGATGTCCAATGCCTGAAGAAAAGATGATCGGCCACGTAAGCCTGGATGGGCCCGTGCGCCGAAGTAGAATCGATTTCCTTGTTGCACTGGCTGTTGGCGCCGCATTGCGGATATACCTTGGCGGCAAATGCGATCAGCTGGTTGTTGGGCGACAGGATTGGGGCCTCCACACCCATGGAAAAATCGGTGATCTTCTCCGATTTTCCGGTGGCAAAATTGTACCGGTACACCTGCGGGGCGCCGGATTCGGTGGAGACATAATACAGCATTTTACCATCGCTGGTCCACATCGGGTTAAAGTTGCTTTTATGGCTGTGGGTGATCTCCTTTTTGTTATTTCCATCCACATCCATGGTGTAGATGTTGGTCCAGGATTCTCCCTTTTTCATGTTATAATTGGTAACGGTAAAAGCAATCCGGCTTCCGTCAGGAGATACCACAGGGCTCCCGACATAATGGATCTTATAAATATCGGCAATAGTGAAAGGCTTCTTCTGAGCCATCAGGTTTCCCACTGAAAGAAAGACCATCAGTGAGAGAAACAACGTAATTTTCTTCATGATTTTGATATTAATGATTAGACTGTATTGACTTCGCTTGCTGATCTCGCGAAGCCTATCCATTAAAAAGACCCGCTAAAATAGCGATTAATTAACTTGATTGTCAAATCCCGCGAAAACGGTTAGCTATTCCATCAGGAAGCCCAGGTCGTCGCCGGATTCCACTTCCAACGGCTCCCTGCCTTGCTGAAAAACACGCAGGCTCCGGTTTCCGATGAGCTGCAGTGCATGATCTTTCAGATACAAAAGACAGCCTTCGCGCAGGCCGGTGACTTTTACCCGGGGATGGACAATCAGGAATTCTTCGATTCGCTGCTGTCGAGTTTCACCGCCGTGGCCCTGCGGATTGGCGTCAAGGTAATGGGGATTGATCTGGAAAGGAATTAACCCCAGCGTATGAAAGCTTTCCGGCTCGATGATGGGCATGTCGTTGGTGGTCATCAAAGTCGGACAGGCAATATTGGATCCGGCACTCCAGCCGATATAGGGTGTTCCTTCGAGGGCCTTCCGCCGGATGACCTGCATCAGGCCTGTACGTTGCAGCTCAGCCACCAGGTGAAAAGTGTTTCCCCCGCCCACGACAATGGCTTGTGCATTTGCCATGCAGTGGGCCGGGTCTTCCACCTGGTGAACAGAGCGCAGCCCAAATCCCAGTGATTCAAAGACTGCCCTCACTTTTTCCGTATAAACGTCGTAGGATTTTTGCAGGCTTTCGCCGGAAAGGCTGATCCCCGCAAAAGGGACAAAGCATACCTCCTTCACCTGAAGGGCGTTCAAAAAACCCTCGATATGCTTCCGGGGCCACAGAAGATATTCACTATCGGTGGCCATGGTAGAGTTGCTGATTAACAGTAAATTCATTTTTTGAAATTTAACGTGATTTTTTAACATGAATTTCTAAATCAAACTCCAAAGTTACAACGGTTTCAGAAAATAAAGTGATAAACAATCTGCTCGTGAAAAATTTCGTTTTCACGCAACACAGCATTGGGAAAATGGGGCTTATTGGGTGCATCCGGGATGTTCTGGGCTTCCAGGGCCACCCCCGAGTAAATTTTTAGTGGCGCTCCGGATTTCTCCAGCACACGCCCGTCAAAATGATTTCCGGTGTAAACCTGTAAAGCGGGCTGGGTGGTATATACTTCCACGGCCCTGCCCGAGTCAGGTTCGGTGAGGACACAGGCCTTTACCAGCGCCTTCGCGGTTCTGTTGAGGACAAAGGTATTGTCCAGTCCTCCTTTCTTCACGATCTGGGGAAATGATGTTTCGGGAATCCTGCTTAAAACCACCGGCTGCCGGAAATCCAGATCGGTTCCCTCGACCGGGGCAATTTCCCCCGTGGGGACACCCAGATCGTCGGTGGGCGTATAATGATCCGCAAAGATCTGCAGCTCATGATTCAACACATCGCCTTTCCCGTTCAGATTAAAATAGGGATGGCTGGTCAGGTTGAGGATCGTGGGTTTGTCGGTCCGGGCCTGAATGTCAACAAGCAATTCGTTATGATCGTTCAGGGCGTACACCACATCGGTCTCCAGATTTCCCGGGTAGCCTTCCTCCCCGTCGGGGCTGAAAAGCTTCAGCCGGAAGGCGGAAACATAGCCTTCCATCGTGGCCGGTTGCACCGACCAGTTCCGGGTGTTGAAACCGTGTTCTCCGCCATGAATGTGATTCGGACCGGCGTTTTTGGGAAGTTCCACCGTTGCTCCATCCAGTATGAAAGTGCCCTTCCCAATCCGGTTGGCGAACCGGCCGCAGAATGCCCCCATAAATGCGTCACCCGGTAACTCGCCACTGCCCAACACTACATCCAACTTTCCGGATTTATCAGGCACTTTCACTGAATAGATTCTCCCTCCAAGGGATAAAAATTCAACCTCGACTCCGTGGTTATTTTCCAGCCGGAACCGCTCCAACTCGTTCAAAGGAACTCCCATGCTCCCTGTTTTCTTTAGATCATTTATTTTTTAAAAAACCTCTTAACGAGGACTTCCATCCTTAGGACTCCATCATGAGGTCTGCCGCAAACCGAGTTTTCTCAGCGGCACGCCTTTTTCGAGGTTTTTCTCCAGCTCTTCCAGCGGAATATTCTTGGTTTCCGGCGTAATGAAGCCCACGATCAGGAAGCCGATCAGGTTAAACAGACCGAACATCCAGAAAGTACCTCCCACACCCAGGTGCTGAAACCAGGTCAGGGTAAAGCTTCCGATGATGGTATTGCTGATCCAGTTGGTCGCCGTGGTGATGGTGATTCCAAAATCTCTTCCCTTGAGTGGAAAGATTTCCGAGCAAAGGATCCAGACAATGGGGCCCAAGGAAACGGCAAAGCCGAAAATAAACAACAGACT
>JBJKPL010000286.1:0-2216 GCA_046706345.1 Candidatus Sulfidibacterium sp. | reverse complement strand
ATGCGCGTTTCGGGCAAACAGGCCCGAAAGTCGGCAGCTTTGACGCCGGACTGGGGTCTTCCTTTCTGGCTGCCATCGTCGGGCAGAAAAAAGCCCGTGAGATCTGGTTTTTGAACAAACAATATACTGCCGCTGAAGCCCTGGACATGGGGTTGGTTAACAAGGTGGTTCCTTTCGATCAGCTGGAAGACGAAACGGTGGAATGGTGTCTGACCATGCACAAAAGAAGTCCCATGGCCCTGCGAATGATCAAGCTGGGAATGAACGCGGAACTGGACGGCCAGGTTGGGCTGCAGGAATTTGCGGGTAACGCCACCCTGCTCTATTATATGACGGATGAAGCCCAGGAAGGGAAAAATGCTTTCCTGGAAAAACGGGATCCCGATTTCCACAAGTATCCTAAATTTCCCTGAGCGTGGACCGGAAACAGCACGAATCCAAACAGGTAAAAAACGCTTCGGCGTCCGACTGGATCGAAGCCATGAGACCGCGGACGCTGCCGCTGGCCTTGTCGGGGATCATTGCCGGGAGTTTTATCGCCCTGGCAGAACATCAGTACAAATGGACCGTCATCATTCTTTCAACCGTCACGGCCATCTTTCTACAGATCTTGTCCAACCTGGCCAACGATTACGGAGATGCCGTGAAAGGCACCGACAACGAAAAACGCGTGGGCCCGGTCAGAACGGTCCAAAGCGGCAGGATCACACCCCAACAAATGAAAAAGGCCACCCTGTTATTTTCAGGTTTTTCGCTGGTATCGGGCCTCTTCCTGTTGTTTTTCGCACTGGGTGACAAGCTCTGGCTGGCGCTGATTTTTTTGATGCTGGGACTGGGCGCCATTGCAGCAGCCATCAAATACACTATGGGCGAACACGCCTACGGATACAAAGGTTGGGGTGACCTGTTCGTCTTCCTGTTTTTCGGTCTGACGGGTGTTATCGGCGCCTGGTTCTTAAATACGCTTTACTGGCGTTTTGACATTCTGCTTCCGGCTGCCGCCCTGGGATTTCTCAGCACCGGCGTGCTGAACCTGAACAACATGCGGGACATGGATAACGACCTCTCTTCCGGAAAACGATCCATCGCTTCCCGATTGGGGTACGCTAAAGCCCGGATCTATCACGCCACGCTGATCTTCCTCGGTTTTTCACTGACCACCGTCTATGTGGCGCTACATTACCGGACCGTGTGGAATTTTCTCTTCCTGTTGTCGCTTCCCTTGTTTTTAAAAGACCTCATCACCATTTTCAACATGGAAGACAAATCCAGGCTGGATCCCTTCCTGAAGCGGCTGGCGCTTTCCACGCTGTTGTTTACCGTTTTTTTTGGTATCGGCCTGCTGCTCTAAACCCCCTGCGTTGGTTATCCGACGGTTTTCAATACATCGGGATATATAAGCGCATTTGCTGTTTTCCCGCAAAAGCAAATTTTCTACATTTGCCGAAAATAAGATCATTATGATTTTAAACTATATCATCTGGAACGTTAGCCCTGAAATTTTCTCAATCCCAGCAAATGTGCCCATCATCGGCGGCTTTTCGGTCAGATGGTACGGATTATTTTTCGCGATCGGATTTTTACTGGGATATTTCATCCTTCAGAAAGTCTTCAAAAGAGAGGGTATTGACCAGAAACTTACCGACGATTTGTTCACTTATATGTTCATCTTCACCATCCTCGGTGCCCGGCTGGGACAGGTATTATTTTATGAACCGCATTACTATTTCACGCATCCGCTGGAGATCCTTAAGATCTGGCACGGCGGACTGGCAAGTCACGGTGCTGCAGTGGGTATCTTCGTGGGGTTGTATATTTTTGCGAGGCGTCACAAAAAGCCGTATATCTGGGTGCTGGACCGCATCGCCATCGTGGTTCCCCTGGCTGGTTTTTTCATCCGGATGGGAAATCTGATGAATTCCGAGATCTTTGGTTACCCGACCCATCTTCCCTGGGGTTTTGTATTTGTCAGGGCCATGGAACCCAATTTAAGATTCGGGCCGCATCAACCCACTCAGATCTATGAGGGCCTGGCCTATCTCCTAATCTTTTTCTTTATTTTCCGTTACTACAATAAGCACAGAACCCATCTGAAACCGGGGACCCTGTTTGGTTTTTTCTCCCTGCTGATCTTTTCCGCCCGGTTCCTGATCGAGTTTCTTAAAGAGCCGCAGGAGATCTGGGAAAAACACATGTTGCTGGTTATGGGGCAGATA
>JBJKPL010000285.1:0-11141 GCA_046706345.1 Candidatus Sulfidibacterium sp. | reverse complement strand
TAAGGATACCCTCCACAAATATCTGAATCCGGGAACCTATCCTGTAAAGCTGATCGTTGAAAATATTTACGGATGTAGCGACAGCACCACAAAGAATGTCGCCATCGATTCTTTACCCACCGTCAGTATCTCCATGGCAAAGAACAAACTCTGTTTTGGCGAGACGGAACAATTTTACGGCAACAGTACCGATACGGTTACCTGGCACTGGAATTTTGGTGACGGCGACACTTCGGCTTATCAAAATCCCTTGCCCTATCAATATCAGGCCCAGGGAACGTATGTCGTCACCTTGAAAGTGACTGACAAAAACAGTTGTTCAAGCCAGACCTCCGATACGGTGGTCGTGATGGACCATCCCCAGGTTGATTTTACTTACGGAGCCAGAACCTGTAAAACCGATTCGGTAAGTTTTGTGGATAAGACCACCACCTCTTCGGGGATTCTTACCGCATTTCAATGGAATTTCGGCGATACGACTTCCTCCGCAAATCAGTCGGTTAAGGAAAATACGTTGCACTATTTCAGTGGCGGAGCAGGGTCCTACAAAGTTCAGTTGCTGGCTACAAACAGTTACGGTTGCTCCGACAGTGCCTACAAATATGTCAAGGTATATGATACCCCAAAAGCCGGATTCACTTTCAAGCAGCTGCCGAACCCGATGACGAAAGTGGACTTTACAGATACCTCGTTAATGAGTACCAACCACAGTCCGATCACGAAATATCTCTGGACATTTTATCAGAATGATACGGCCCAGAGCCAAAACCCGTCCTATGATTTTCCGGCTTACGATACCTGTTATAATGTAGTTTTAACAGTGTCGGATACCAACGGCTGCAGCAATACCGACACCGCTTCGGTTTGTCTGGTACCACCGCCGCCGGTGAACTTTACCATGAGCCAGGACACAGCCTGTATCGGAGAGCAGATCACCTTCAGCGGACAGGCCACCAATATCGCCAATTGGCACTGGAGCTTTGGAAATGGGGATACTTCGACCTATTCGAGCCAGGTTTACAAGTATGCTGCTGCCGGAACGTATTCGGTAACCTTAACGGTTACGGATGTGAACGGATACAGCAATTCGGTAACGCACAAGATTTTTATTTCGGGCAATCCAACGGTTGATTTTAGTTACAGTTCGCGAACCTGCCGTACGGATTCCATCCGGTTCCTGGACAAGACCACCACCCCGTCGGGAGGCATCAGTGCGTTCCAGTGGAACTTTGGGGATACTGCGTCGGCCTCCAACCAGTCGACTCTGCAGAATCCGGTCCATTATTTCAGCGGCGGAGCGGGTTCTTATAAAGTAAAACTGCTGGCAACGAATACTTATGGCTGTGTGGACTCCACGCTAAAATATGTGAAGATCTACGATACGCCCAAAGCAGGATTCACCTATCATCAGCTGCCGAACCCAATGACCAAGGTAGACTTTACGGATACTACCCGGGAAAGCACGAATCACAGTCCCATTAGCAGCTATCTTTGGACTTTTTATCAGAACGATACCTCGCATCAGCAAAATCCATCCTATGATTTTCCGGCTTATGATTCCTGTTATAATGTAGTTTTAACAGTGACGGATACCAATGGATGTAGTAATACCGACACCTCTTCCGTTTGTCTGGTGCCACCGCCGCCGGTGAACTTTACCATGAGCCAGGATACTATTTGTCTCGGTGCAAAGATCACTTTTAACGGGTTTGCCACCAATATCGCCAGGTGGCACTGGAATTTTGGAAATGGCGATACTTCGGTTTATCAGAATCAGACCTATCAATATGCATCTGCCGGGACGTATTCTGTGACATTAACGGTTACTGATATGAACGGTTACAGCAATTCGGTAACGCACAATGTTTTTGTTTCTGGTAATCCGCAGGTGGATTTCACCTACGGATCCCAGACCTGTAAGACCGATTCGGTAGCTTTCCTTGACAAAACAAAAGCCACCTCAGGCATCATCACTTCGTTTAACTGGAATTTCGGGGATGCGGCTTCCACAGCAAATCAATCTGCACTGCAAAATCCGGTTCACTATTTTAACGGAGGAGCCGGTTCTTATAAGGTTAAATTGCTGACAACAAATACATTTGGTTGTGTGGACTCCACCTTAAAATATGTCAAGGTTTATGATACCCCAAAAGCCGGGTTTACGTACAAACAGCTTCCGAACCCGATGACAAAAGTGGACTTTACAGATACCTCGTTAATAGGGACCAACCACAGTCCGATCACAAAATATCTCTGGACATTTTATCAGAATGATACGGCCCAGACCCAAAACCCGTCCTATGATTTTCCGGCTTACGATACCTGTTATAATGTAGTTTTAACGGTGACGGATACCAACGGCTGCAGCAATACCGACACCTCTTCCGGTTGTCTGGTGGCACCGCCGCGCGTGGATTTCACCATCAGTCAGGACACAATATGCCTTGGAGAAAAGATCACTTTCAGCGGACAAGCCACCAATATTGCAAGTTGGCACTGGAATTTTGGAAATGGCGACACTTCGATTTATCAGAACCAGACTTATCAATATGCTGCCGCCGGAACCTATACGGTAACATTAGCCGTCACCAACCTGAGTGGGTACAGTAATTCGGTGACACACAAAGTGTTTGTCGCTTCAAATCCGGTGGCCAATTTCAGCTATGGGCCGCAAACCTGCCAGACGGATTCCGTCGCCTTCTTTAACAAAACAACCACTGCATCGGGCAGCCTCCGTGCCTTCCAGTGGACCTTTGGTGATACGGCTTCCTCCTCAAATCAATCGGTACAGCAGAACCCCGACCATTATTTCGATGGGGGAGCCGGTTCTTATCAAGTGAAGCTGTTGGCAACCAGTTCTTTTGGGTGTGTTGACTCCACGTTAAAATATGTGAAGATCTACGATACGCCAAAAGCAGGGTTTACCTATGTTCAGCAGCCCAACCCGATGACCGAAGTTAGTTTTACGGATACCTCAAAGCAAGGCCGCGACATGAGCCCGATCAGCAAATATCTCTGGAGTTTTTATAAAGGAGATGTATCGGACTCGGCAAATCCGACGTATAATTTTCCGAATTCAGGCCAGTGTTATCCGGTGGCATTAACGGTGACGGATACCAACGGGTGTGTCAACACGGATACGGTGGATGTTTGCCTCGTACCTCCGCCGCCGGTGGATTTCACCATGAGCCAGGATACAATCTGTCTGGGGGAAAAGATCTCTTTCAGCGGACTGGCCTCAAATATTGCCAGCTGGCACTGGGATTTTGGGGACGGGGACACTTCCGTTTACCAGGATCAGGTCTATCAATATCCCGCCAAGGGTACATATACCGTTACTTTATCTGTAACCAATATTGATGGTTACAGCAACTCGGTGAAACATCAGGTCTTTGTCTCGGGGATCCCGAAAGCAGATTTTATTCATGGCACGGCCTGCCAGACCGATTCGGTATATTTTCTCGATAAATCCACGGCCTCTTCTGGGGCGCTGACCCGTTTTCTGTGGGAATTTGGTGACACGACTTCCGGCTCCAACCAGTCTGTGCGGGAGAATCCGGCCCATTATTTCAATGCAGGTGCAGGTTCCTATTATGTCCGATTATCCGTAATGAATACTTATGGCTGTTCGGATTCAGCTGAAAAGTTTGTGAAAGTTCACGATACACCCAAAGCGGGTTTCACATATCGCCAGCTGACGAGTCCGATGACGGAAGTTGATTTTACCGATACAACGCAGCAGAGTCGCGACCATAGTCCCATCAGTACCTATCTGTGGACTTTTTACAATGGCGATGTTTCGGATTCGGTGAATCCGTCGTATGATTTTCCTGCTTACGGCCAATGTTATCCGGTGAAATTGATGGTGACCGATACGAATGGTTGTCGTAATACAGATACCGTCGACGTTTGCCTGCAGTCCCTTCCGCCGGTGGACTTCTCCATGAGTCAGGATTCCATCTGTCTCGGTGAAAAGATCAGCTTCAACGGACAGGCCACCAATATCGCCAGCTGGCACTGGGATTTTGGAAATGGTGATACCTCAAATTATCAGAATCTGACCTATCAGTACCCGGCTGCCGGTACCTATACCGTTAAATTGTCGGTTACCGATCTGAAAGGATTTACGAATTCCGTGAAACACCTGGTGTTTGTTTCGGGAAACCCCAAAGCGGGTTTTACTTTTGGCAGAGCTTGTCAAACCGATTCGGTGTATTTCTCCGACAAAACGGTAAATTCTTCGGGATTCGTTATCTCTCAGGTATGGAATTTTGGGGACACTTCATCTGCCTCCAATGTTTCCAGCCGACAGAATCCGTCCCACTTTTTTAGTCGCGGATCCGGATCCTATCATGTAAAACTTTATGTAATAAATAATTACGGATGTTCCGATACGTTATACAAATATGTAAAGGTCCATGATGACCCCAAAGCCGGTTTTATCTATTCGCAGGAGTGCAATCCAAGGACGACGGTGAATTTCTCGGATACCTCGCAACAAAGTCGTGATCAAAGTCCGATACAGAGCTATTTGTGGCGTTTTTACAACGGCGATGTTTCGGATTCGGCCAATCCGGCCTATAATTTCCCGGGTTACGGCCAGTGTTATCCGGTCACTTTGACGGTGACAGACACCAATGGCTGCGACAATACCGATACGGTGGACGTCTGTCTGCTGCCCCCGCCTCCGGTGGATTTCACTATGAGCGCGGATTCCATCTGCCTGGGAGAAAAAATCACTTTCAGCGGACAGGCTTCCGGTGTGGAACGCTGGCATTGGGATTTTGGCAACGGCGATACTTCGATCTATCAGGATCAGACCTATCAATATCCCCAAGCAGGTACCTATACCGTTACCCTGACCATCAATAATCAGGATGGTTGCAGCAATTCGGTGAAGCACAAGATATTTGTGTCCGGTAATCCCGAAACGAATTTCGCATACGGGCGGTCCTGTCAGACCGATTCGGTCAATTTTTATGACCGGACCATCACCACCTCCGGTGTGCTGACCAGTTACAACTGGGATTTCGGTGACACTACTTCCACATCGAATGCCTCTTCCAAACAAAATCCGGTGCACTTTTTCAGTCGGGGTGCAGGTTCCTATCAGGTAAGGCTCATTGCCATGAACAGCCTGGGTTGCTCCGACAGCGCCATCCGGTATGTAAAGGTTTACGATAGCCCCAAACCGGGATTTACCGATGAACAATTGAGTGATCCCATGACGACGGTCCAATTTACCGATACTTCACTGGAAAGCCGGGACCGGGCGCCCATCAAAAATTATCTGTGGGGATTCTACAACGGGGACATTTCAGACTCTGTCAACCCCTCTTATAATTTCCCAAATGCGGGAAAATGCTATACGGTGACGTTGATGCTGACGGATACCAACGGCTGTTCCAATACCGATACCGCAGAAGTGTGCCTGGTCTCCCCGCCGCCGGTGGATTTCACCATGAGCCAGGATACCATTTGCCTGGGTGAGCAAATCACCTTCTATGGCAAGGCAACCAACGTGGTGCACTGGCACTGGGATTTCGGAAACGGCGATACTTCCATGTACCAGGATCAAGCCTATCAGTATCCTCAGGCCGGTACGTATACAGTCACCCTGTCCATCACCAATCTGGATGGATTCACCAATACGATAAAACACAAAGTGTTTGTTTCGGGCAACCCCAAAGCCGACTTCCTATTCGGAAAGGCTTGTCAGACCGATTCTGTGTATTTCTCCGACCGGACGGTGAGCTCTTCGGGTGTCATCACAGCGCAGGTTTGGAACTTCGGGGATTCCGCATCTACGGCAAATCGATCCGGACGTCAGAACCCGGGCCACTTCTTTGCGGGCGGTGTTGGGTCCTATCATGTGAAACTTTTTGTTACCAATTCCTACGGATGCTCGGACTCTGTATACAAATATGTGAAAGTTCACGATACACCGAAAGCAGGTTTCAATTTCCGTCAGCGAACCAATCCGATGACCCTGGTCGACTTTACGGATACCACCCGGTTGAGCCGCGACCGGGCGCCCATCAAGAATTATTTATGGGGTTTCTATAACGGAGATGTGTCGGATTCGGTGAATCCTTCTTACAATTTTCCGGGCTACGGACAATGTTATCCCGTTACCTTGATGGTGACGGATACCAACGGTTGCAGCAATACGGATACCGTGGATGTCTGCCTGTTACCGCCGGCTTCGTTGAACTTCACCTCCAGCCGTGTTTGTTTGGGCTACACAACCCATTTTAAAGCGAACTTTATGCCTTCTTCAGACACGATCAGTTATTATTTTAAATGGAATTTCGGCGATGGAAGTAAGGATATTTATACCTACTTTGATACCATTACGCACCATTTTCAAAGTCCCGGTGTTTATGATATTCAACTGACGGCAGTCAGTTCCAGCGGTCCCGCCATTTCGCTTACCCATCAGGCAACGGTGGATTCAATCCCCAATCCTGATTTCACTTTCCTAACCCCCAGTTGTGATGAAGCCACGAGTTTTGAAGCGCCGACCTGGGGTGGGGGATGTCCCATCAAAAGCTGGAGCTGGAATTTCGGCGATTCCGCTTCGGAGGTTGCCAATACCTCGGATTACTGGAACCCCAGCCATTTGTACAGGTCGAAAGACAGCACCTATTACGTGTCGTTGATCGTTACCAATGCCAACGGATGTATTGACTCGGTTACCAAACCGGTCTTCAGAAGCTCCTGTGCCTATGTTTATTACAAAGTTTCGGAAATCCGCTGCTCCGGCGGACCGGTTTATTTCAAAGACCGCAGCTCGCTGAATTCATCCGTGGGTAAGGTCATTCGCTGGGATTGGGATTTTGGCGACGGCACTGTGAAAAGCTTTACTTCTTATCAGGATTCGGTTTCCCATATTTATACTACCGGGGGCAGTTACAAAGTGACGCTTACCGAACAGGCGCTGGTGAATAATTTGCCTGCCAGCGGTTCCTTTGATTCGGTGGTGGTGGTCAACCAATCGCCGCAGGCCAATTTCGGCTATAGTCCTGCTTGCATCGGCCAGACTGTGACCTTTGCCGATTCTTCTACGGTCAACAGTTCCGGAGTGAGCCAATGGCAATGGGCTTTTAACGACCCGTTCTCCTCCTTTAAATATTCCACCATGGAAAATCCGAGACATTATTATAATTCCACCGGTTTTTATCCTACACAGTTGGTGGTTACCGATAACGATCACTGTAGTGATACGGTTACCAAGAATGTGGAAGTGCATGTCTTGCCCATAGCGGCGTTTAAGATCGACCCCAATTACAACGGCATTCGTGGCCAGTTGTATTTTGACAACGAGTCTAAGGGGGCTGTGAGCTACTTCTGGCAATTCGGCGACGGGGCTACCTCCGAGGAGGAAAATCCTGTGTATTCTTATTCGTCGTCCCAGAAATTCAATGTGCTGCTGATCGCGACCAACAAATATTTCTGTTCGGATACCGCTGCTTT
The DNA here is from genome assembly GCA_046706345.1 of Candidatus Sulfidibacterium sp. Lineage (GTDB taxonomy): Bacteria > Bacteroidota > Bacteroidia > Bacteroidales > F082 > Sulfidibacterium. Next base: position 3,665 of record JBJKPL010000285.1, on the reverse strand, counting down.
GCAGTATGATCTCACTTCAGGCTTGTTTGTTCCCAATTCGTTTGCCCCCGGTTCGGAGAATCCGAAATTAAATATCTTTGAACCCGTTGGCGTTCATTTAAAATCCTATGATATCCAGGTGTATAGCTCCTGGGGCAATTTGCTCTGGGAAAGCACCCAACTGGATGCCAACGGTTCGCCTGCTGAAGGCTGGGATGGGACCTATCGCGGTCAGCCGATGCCCGAAGGAGATTATATCTGGAGAATCAAAGCCAGATTTCTTGATGGAACGGAATGGAAAGGTTCTGATAACGGGGACGGAAATAAGAAACCTTACGGTAAAGTTTTATTGATACGATAAAAATATCTAATTTTAGGCCAGTATGCGGAAAAGATTTTTGATAGGATGTTTCAGGACGGGTATGTTGATCAGCTTCCTGACGTTGTTTTTGCCTTCTTTGAAGGCACAGGATGTGGATTTCTCGCAGTTTTTTAACAATCCCACCTACTATAATCCTGCTTATGTGGGGCTTACCCAGGGACTGAAAGTGCGCATGAACTATCGCCGGCAATGGACCGGTCTTTCCGGGGATTACCATGCCTATGATTTTAGTGCCGATATCGCCGACCGGAATATTCCCGGGGCAGGAGGGATCGGTATCATCGGTACCTCCGACTTGCAGGGTTTGGGCGCCTTGCAGACTACCATGGCCGGTATTATTCCTGCTGTCCGCATTCCTATCAATAGTTTTTCTATTTTTCAGCTAGGAGCTTTGAACTCGGTCATTAACCGGCAGTTGAACTGGAACAACCTGGTGTTCTCAGATCAGCTGGATCCGCGATTGGGAAATATCGGGCCCAGCAGCTTTCCCACTCCGGGAAGCCGCTCGCTGACATTCCCTGATTTTACCGTGGGGGGTATCTATCAGATCCAGGTCAATAACCTGGTGGGAACCTTTGGTTTCGCGGTGCACCATATTACCCAGCCCAACCAGTCGTTTCTGCAGGATGTGGCCCCGTTGCCGCGCGAGTATGTAGCCCATGCCGATGTGGTTATCGACCTGCAGGCGCACGGGGGTTATTATTACCGGGCACGGGATATCAAGATCAATCCGGGGGTGTTTTTCAAGCAACAGGCTACCATGAGGTTGCTGACCTTTGGAGTGAATGCTTATGTGTCGAATGTCTACTTCGGCGTCTGGTATAAAGACGAGATCTTCTCTCAGAAAGGCTTCGGGAACTTTGTCTGGCTGGCAGGCTTCAGTCTGCCTTTCACGGAAAACAACCGCATGAAGGTGATGTATTCCTACGATGTAAATGTGCTGCATAATACCAATTTCACCGGCCCTTCGCATGAAGTCAGCCTGATCTTCGAACTGGACAAGGCCCGATTGATCAATCCCAACCGGCTGCCGGCAGTGGAACGCAGCGAAATGGAATGTTCCCCCTTCTGATTGGGTATGATGGGGTTTTATACGGATCTTGTGTGCAGTTTTTCCGTCAGGCGGTATAAATTTTCAAGCGGTGCGTCACCCACAGAAATTCCCGAAAGATTCCGGATCGCTTCGTTATAATAACTTTCTATGACTGCCCGTGCTTTCTGATCAATGCCTTCCCGGACATAGAGCGCTTTCATCTGCCTGATCTTTTCTTCGGGATTAGTCATGCACGCTACTTCCAGGATTTTTTTCTTCAGGCCTTCATCCGGGTTGCTTTGCAGCTGACATAACAAATAGGTTTTTTTATTTAAAAGAATGTCTCCGCCGATTTGTTTGCCAAAAATATTCTGATTGCCAAAAGTGTCAAGGTAATCATCTTTGATCTGAAAACCCATGCCCAAATTTTCCCCAAAACGATAGATCTTTTGCTGATCTGCTTCCGATGCATCTCCCAGGATGGCTCCCATCTGCAATGCAGCCGCCAGAAATACAGAAGTCTTCAACCGGATCATCTTGAGATAAGCCTCGATGGCGACAGAAGGTTTGTCTTCGAAGGTCACATCCAGCATTTCCCCCTCGATCACCAGGGATGCAATTTTCAGAAAAAGCTCCATCAGGACAAAGTGCTTGTCTCTGGGGACTTTGTTCAAAAGCCATAGGGCGTGTTGCGACATGGCGTCTCCGGTCAAAATGGCCGTATTCAGGTCAAAAGCCTTGTGAAGCGTTTTTTCGTTCCGGCGGAGCTCGGCTTCATCGATGATGTCGTCATGGACCAGGGTGAAATTGTGATACATCTCGATGGCGCAGGCCGCATCCAGTGCCTGAAGCAAGTCGCCGCCAAAAGCTGCATTGGCAGCCAGCAGCAACATCGGCCGGATCCGCTTGGCTTTCATCTTCAGGATGTATTGCGCCGGTCCAAGCAAGGCCGGCGAGAAACCTTCGAATCCTTTCTCGAATAGATAGGATTCGAAAATCGTATGTAGTTCGTTGAGCGTGGGTTGGGTTCGGAGAAGCTGCATGGTCTTGAAATTTAATGGAGCTTTAAGATGCGTTCGGTAACCAGTTTGGAGCTGATGATGGCCATGGGCAGACCGGCACCGGGAATGGTGTTGGCACCGGTATAAAATACATTTCGAAAGCGTTCATCGAAATTGGCCGGCCGGAAAGCCCCGATCTGCCCCATGGTGTGCGAGAGTCCCAATCCTGCTCCTTTGTAAAGATTGAATTTGTCCTGCCATACTTCCGGCGTGAAAACGGTTTTCGAAACAATGGAGTGGCGAATGTCTTTCCCGATGCGTTCCGAAAAGTCCGAAACGATGCTGTCTACGATCTGATCGGTGTCATTCCAGTCTTTTTTGTAGAGTAAATTGGGCACCGGGCACACAAAAAACAAGGCTTCCTGGCCTGCGGGTGCACATTCCGAATTGTGCTTCGATAATACATTCACATAATAATACGGCTTTTCCAGGGTTCCGTGATTTTTCATAACATCCTGTGCATAACCCTGAAAGTTGTTCCCCAGAAAATAGTTGTGATGTTCCACTTCGGGGAGCTTTTCGCTGATGCCCAAATAAAAGGTCAGATAACCCATGGTCCAACTTTTCTTTTTCAAACGGTTCTCGGAATATTGGGGCCTTTGGAATACTTTTCCTCTGAAAAAAGCGGCGTCTGAATTCACCACGAAAAGATCTGCTTCCCAACGGTTGCCATGTTGGTCCACCAATGCCTGCAGTTGGTCTTTCCCGCCGTCAAAATCGACGATCTCCGTGTCATACGAGAAAGTGACCCCGGCTTTTTCCAGCTCCCGAACCAGCCCTTCCACGATCTTGTACATCCCGCCCTTCACATTGTAATACCCGTCGTGTTTGAATTCTGTGTAAGACAGTAGTGTGTATACCGAATTTGTGTCGAAAGGTGTTCTTCCCAGGAAAAAGGCCACCAGCGAAAGGATCTGCCGGGCTTCCCGGGATTTGAAATACCGCGTTACCTGATCCCAGAAATTCCGGAGTAACACCGGCAGGTGGACCGGGTTTACACGCATCAGAGCGACAAGGTATTCAGGAATGCTGTTGAAGTTTTGCTTGATGACAATATCCACCGTGTCGTCAAACAGCGCTTTGGACTTCTTCAGATAGGCCTGGAATTTTTTCAAAAAGTCGGGCTCTTCATCCGCAAACTGCGCCGAAAGTTTTTCTTCATCGCGATACAAGTAATATTTTTTGGGATTTCCCCTGAAATGCACCGTGT
>JBJKPL010000284.1:0-12865 GCA_046706345.1 Candidatus Sulfidibacterium sp. | reverse complement strand
GTCCAAACTGTTGGGGAGGTCGGCATGAAAAGAAAAATATCCGAAACGTTCAAGATAGGGAATGCTCAGTGCCTGTGACCCGTACATTAAGGTATGTTCACCAAACAAAAGAATTTTTGCGTAAAATTTTTCCTCCACCGGCATATTTACATGAGTTTTCTGGGCCCGGGGCCAATTTCATCCTCGATAAAACCCTGGTGGCTCAGGTAAGGACTGAGGTTAGACTGGATGAACTTTCGAACCGGGTCTTTCACCGATTTGGGATACAGTAAATGAACGTTAGGTCCGGCGTCGAGGGTAAAACAAACGGGGATTCCCGTTTGTTCCCGGTAGGTTCTGATCTCCTCGATAATCGACAAGGTCGGCGGTTTCATTAAAAGAAAAGACGGTTGTGAGGTCATCATCATGGCATGCAGGGTCAGGGCTTCCGACTCCGTGATCCGGATAAACTCCTCCAGATTGCCGGATTTCAGGACTGCAACCATTTTTTTTGCATTCTGAAGCGCCTGATGGAAGCGGGCCAGGGCGAAAGGGTTGCTGTCCATAAGGCTGTGACCCACACGGCTGGAGACTTTTTTTGTTCCGGTTTCCACCAACAGAATAGAATCCTGAAAGTTCAGGAAATTGTCGTGGATATAATTTTTCAACGGCGAACCATACAGGTCGGAGGTGCCTTCCATCCCGTCAGCAGCGCCCCAAATAACCCATCCGCCGTAAGTGGAACGGGCGGCACTTCCGGATCCCATCCGGGCGATGAACGAGGCTTTCTGAAAGAACTCCTCCAGCCGGGTCAGCCGGTGGAAGCAGTATCGTTCGATATCGCATAAGATCAAGGCCAGCGCACTCATTCCGGAAGCGGAAGAGGCGATCCCGGCAGAATGGGGAAAGGTGTTTTTCGAAGCGATCTCAAAATCCAACTGTTCAATAAAGGGAAAGATCTTGATCAGGCTTTTGAAATAAGCCGTGATTTTCTTTTCAAAATTCGGCTGCGGCATATCGTTCAGCAAGAATTTTACTGTAAATTCCTTTCCGGATGCGGGATGGAATTTCAGTCGGGTTTCGGTGTAGGATCTGCTCAGAGAAAAGCTGATGGAAGGATTGCTGGGGATCTGAAAACCCTTCTTGCCCCAATATTTTACCAGGGCAATATTGGAGGGGCTCTGCCACACAATTTCTCCGATACAATTTCTATCTTTGAACTTTAATCCGGGATTGTCATATAACATGTCAGCCAGAAATTTTTCGGCCCGCACGGACCGTAATGTTAGCAGAAGCAAAATTAAAAAAATAACAGGCTTGTAAAACTGCCAGAAACCTGTCCCGGAAATTTTTGGCATTCATTTTGATTAAACATTTTTCACAGTAAAAACGGACGAATAAATAACAGATCATGGAAAAAACCAAATGCTTGATAATAGGTGCAGGGCCTGCCGGTTATACGGCAGCCATCTATGCTTCCCGTGCGGACCTGAAACCTGTTTTATACCAGGGAATGGAACCGGGCGGACAATTGACGACGACCACCGAAGTGGATAATTTCCCGGGTTACCCCGAAGGGGTTGACGGCCCAAAAATGATGGAGGACCTTCAGAAACAGGCTGAACGCTTTGGCGCCGATGTCCGCTGGGGGGTTGTCACGGAATTGGATACCAGCGCGCGGCCTTTTAAAGCCAAAGTGGACGACGGAACGGAATTTTTGGCAGAGACTGTCATTATCGCTACCGGTGCCACGGCAAAATACCTGGGCCTGGAGTCGGAAACAAAATTTAAAGGCGGTGGTGTGTCGGCGTGCGCAACCTGCGACGGGTTTTTCTACAAAGGAAAAGACGTGGCCGTGGTCGGAGGCGGTGATACGGCTGCCGAAGAAGCAACCTACCTGGCCAATCTGTGCCGGAAAGTATATCTCATCCACCGTCGTGATGAGCTCAGGGCTTCGAAAGCCATGCAAAATAAAGTCTTCAATTCCAAGAACATCGAGATCCTGTGGAATCATGAAGTCAAAGAGATCGTGGGAACGGAACAAGGCTTTACCAAAGCCCTGAACGGAGCCATTCTGGTGAACAACAAAACCGGTGAGGAAAAGCAAATCGATATCGAAGGTTTCTTTGTCGCCATCGGCCACAAACCCAACACCGAGATCTTTGCCGGGAAACTGGAAATGGATGATACGGGTTATTTGAAAACCAAACCCGATTCCACGGCCACTAATGTCCCGGGTATCTTTGCTGCCGGCGACGTACAGGATAAATATTTCCGCCAGGCCATCACGGCTGCGGGTACCGGCTGTATGGCAGCCATCGAAGCAGAACGTTTCCTGTCTTAAGTTGACAGATTAAGGGATAAAAACCTCGTTCCGAATCACGGAACGAGGTTTTTTTTTGTGATGTGAGGGCTTTTCTCCGTTGGCCGGATTTCCGCTATCCTGTGCTATTTCAGATTTCTTTTTAGTTTTTAGTATTACTCAAAGTAATAGTTCCCTATGATACTGATATTCTGCTAATAAGAATGTAATTTTCTAAGGAGAAAACGGATGTGGTTTTTAAATTCGAAATATTTAACATACTATTTGAATAATCCTCGCGTTATCTACCCGAAGATTTAAAACAAAAAGTTATGAGAAGAAAACAAATCTTAATATATGCTGCAGTCACTGCCCTGGCAGTTGGACTGTTTGCCTGCCAGAAGCAAAGCAGTACGCCGGCTTCCGGACCTTCGAGCCTGAATCTGGCCATCCAGGCTGTGAACCCAAGCTATTCAATGCCCGTTTCAAACTCTAAGACGAAGTCATCACAGGCTTCGGGTTCTTCCATTACCTGGGATACAGCTCAAATGGTGGTTTCCAGTGTGAAATTTGAAGCCTCACTCAAGAAAATGAACAGCGAAGAAGACTCTGTGGAAATTGAATACAAATGGATGGGTCCCAAGACGGTGAATTTACTGGATACTACAACCACCTTCGGGAACTTTACCCTGCAACCGGGACTGTACGACCAGGTGGAGCTTAAGATCAGTGGTTTCCGGGAGGATGCCGCCGGAATGCCTGTATTTTATCTTCATGGTACCTACATGGAAAACGATACCACTTCCTGGCCCATCATCGTGGAGTCGTACCAGGATGTCATGTTTAAAACCGAAAAAGACAGCGTCAATGTAACGGCCAACATGAATTCCGATATTACCAGTTACATCAAGATCTATCTGGATAAGCTAATGGCCAATGTGCAGCCTTCGGATCTCGACAATGCGATGAAGACTAATGGTACCATCGTGATTTCCGATTCCTCCAATGTGGATCTTTACCGTACGATCCTGTATCATCTGGACGAAGACCATCCCTGCTTTTACCGGCACTGGGATGACCATCGTGACCGATAAAAGAGAACGTCCTGACAAATAAATGAAGTTTTGTATGGATTCAGAAAAGCCGCGCCTTACTTTTGGCGCGGCTTTTCTGTTGGGTCAGCTTGTGTCAGCTCTTCCGGACGATCAGTACGGGAATTTTCACTTTATGCCGGACCGATTCGATGGTGGTACCAAAGATCATATCTTTAAACCAGCCATGGCCGTGGGCTCCCATTACCAACAGCTGGGCATCGAACTGTTCGGCAATCCTGGGAAGCATGGCCTTGGGATTTCCGTGACCGACCTGGGCCCGGGCCTGAAAACCTTGTGCTTCGATGGATTTCGCCAGGCTTTCCAGTCTTTGTTCGTCGTTTACGGCTTCAAAGTCTTCGTTCTCATCCCCAAAAACCAAAGCCGTAGCGCTTTCCACCACGTGCACGAACAAGTATTCCGTGTCTTTTTGGCCGAGGGCCAGGGCATGCTGAACAACGCCTTCATCCGTATTTGAAAAATCCAGTGCCACCATCACCTTTTGATACGTGGGTCGGGTGATCTGTTTCAGGGCGGTGATTTCAGAGTGGACCGTGACCGTCTGGCGTCGGGCAGCCTGCTTGATGATGGGCAGGATTGTTAAATAGAATAACAGGAACAGAAGGAAAATGACTATGGGTAGCACCAGGATCTGGATGGCCCAGGGATGGGTGGCTTGCCGGGACCATGCGTGCAGTTGCTGAAATACGAGTTGTACGTTCAAGCCAACGATGACGGCTGCCACCACCCAGGAAATAAGTTTTACCCAGGGTTTGATCACGAATTTGCCCATGGTTTTCCGGTCGCTGACAAAATGGATCAGGGGAATCACGGCAAAACCCAACTGAAGGCTGAGTACCACCTGACTTAATACCAGCAATTTTCCGGTATAGGATTCTCCGAAGTAGGAGAGGGCAATAACCGCCGGAACGATGGCCAGGGCACGGGTGATCAACCGGCGTGCCCACGGCTGGATCCGGAAGTTGATAAACCCTTCCATGACGATCTGTCCCGCCAGGGTTCCTGTCAGGGTCGAACTTTGACCTGAAGCAATCAGCGCAACGGCAAATAATATCGGCGCCAGTTTGCTTCCCAGCAAGGGCTCCAGGAATTTGTAGGCATCCTGGATCTCGGAAACGTTGAACATCCCGGCTTTGTAAAACGTGGCGGCTGCCAGCACCAGAATGGCGGCATTCACAAAAAACGCCATATTCAGAGCCACGGCCGAATCCATAAAGTAAAATCGCAGCGCTTCGCCCACAGTGACGGCGGTCCGGTTGAATTTTCGGGTCTGGACCAGGGACGAATGCAGGTAAAGATTGTGGGGCATGACTGTGGCACCGATGATCCCGATCGCGATGTAAAGCGCCGTATTGTTAGGCAGGCTGGGAATGAAACCTTGCACAAGATCCGAGGCTACGGGATGGGCGAAAAACATTTCGATGAAAAAGGCCAACCCGATGACCCCTACCAGGGCCAGTATGAAAGCTTCCATTTTCCGCATGCCCTTTTTGATCAGGAACAGTAAGATGAGGGTGTCGGAAAAAGTGAGCAGGATGCCCCAGAGCATGGGAATATGAAACAGCAGCTGAAGGCCGATGGCCATGCCGACAACCTCCGCCAAATCGGTGGCAATGATGGCGATTTCAGCCAGAATGTACAGGACAAAATTCACGAATTTAGGATAGGTCTCGCGACAGGCCTGGGCCAGGTCACGACCGCGGACAATGCCCAGCCATACGCTGAGGCTTTGCAGTAACACGGCCATAATGTTCGACATCAGCAATACCCAGAGCAGGGTATAGCCAAACTGGCTGCCGCCGGCAATATCGGTGGCCCAGTTGCCGGGATCCATATACCCCACGCTCACCAAATAGGCGGGGCCCATGAATGCCAGTAATTTTCTCGTAAAACCACGCTTTAAGGTGGTGTCGATCGATGCGTGAACTTCTTCGAGGGAGGAGGGTTTGTTATTCATAGCGCTTCACCATTAGGTTTTGGGTCGTTTCTTTCGATAAAAATTGGGAATTCCCCTCAATCAGGATCTCCATGGACAGGTCATAGTCCTCGATCTTTTGAACAAATATTTCAGAGCCGATGCCCAGACCCAGTTTGTTCAGATAACGCAAAAAAACATCGGTGGGGTGCAGGACGGCTTCCAGGATGTATTTCTTTCCGGGTTTTACCAGTGACAAATTGACCAACTCGGAGGATAGCGACTGCAACCTTCCGTCCCTTCCGGGGATCGGTTCTCCATGAGGATCGGTTTCAGGAAATCCAAGAAAGGCATCCAGTTTCTCCACCAGGCGCTCCGACTGGATGTGTTCCAGCTGATGGGCAATGTCATGTACTTCATCCCAGCCAAAGCCCAACTGGTCTGCCAGAAAAGTTTCCCAAAGACGGTGTTTCCGAACCAGGGCCAGGGCCGTTTTTTTTCCGGTAGCAGTCAGATTTACACCCTGATACTTCTTATAAGTTACCATGCCCTTTTCTTCCAGTTTCTGAATCATGTCTGTAACGGAAGAAGCCTTGGTATCCAGCTTTTCAGCAATGGCGTTGGTAAGAATTTTCCCCTTTCCGGTTTCTTCCAGCAAGAAAATGGTCTTAATGTAATTTTCTTCCGACGGAGTCATGGTAATTTTTTCTACAAATATAAATAAAATTTTAGATAAAGCTAAAAATAAATTTTTATAAATTTAAAATAAACAATTGCGGAAATGGTTTTTTTCATCCTGTTGGAAATGAGGCGGATTGAAATAATGTTCAAATTCTGCTTAAAATATTTCTCAAACAGCATCGCTTCGCAGTGAGCATTTTATATATTTGCCCCGGTAAGCCTTAACCTCAACGCAATGATATACTTCTACTCCAATGATAAGGTGCATTACTTTCTGGTTGATACGCCGCGTCCCCTCACCTTTACCAACCATCAGAAGCTAACCTGGTTATTCGGCAACACCCGGCTTTGTTCCGAAAAGGAGGTGGAAGGCAATTTTCTTGGCCCACGCAGGGAAATGATCACGCCCTGGAGTACCAACGCCGTTGAGATTACGCAAAATATGGGGGTTCCCGATATCCTGCGGATTGAGGAATTCTTTAAAAAAGATAACGGATTTACGGATTTCGACCCGATGCTCCAGCAATTATATCATGGTCTGGGGCAGGATACGTTTACCATTGCGCATCAACCGGACCCGGTCCTGTATGTAGAAGACATTGAGTCTTACAATGAATCTCAAAGCCTGGCTTTGAGTGCCGAGGAAGTGAATTATCTTAAACAGGTGAGTGAGAAAATAGGCAGAAAACTCACCGACTCGGAGATCTACGGTTTTGCCCAGATCAATTCGGAACACTGCCGGCATAAGATATTTAACGGCACGTTTATCCTGAACGGAAAAGAGATGCCCGATTCGTTGTTTGCCCTGATCAAAAAAACATCCAAGGAATCGCCCCGTTATCTGGTTTCGGCGTACAAAGACAATGTGGCCTTCATCAAAGGTCCACAGATCGAACAGTTTGCGCCGGCCACCGGTGATGATGCCGCCTTTTTTGAAGTCCGGAAAATCAATGCCGTGCTGTCGCTGAAAGCAGAGACCCATAATTTTCCTACCACTGTTGAGCCTTTTAACGGTGCAGCCACGGGAAGTGGCGGTGAGATCCGTGACCGGATGGCAGGAGGCCGTGGCAGCGTTCCGCTGGCCGGGACTGCCGTTTACATGACTTCCTACCCGAGGCTCGGTGCCGGACAGCCCTGGGAAAACAAAGTGGCCCGGCGTAAGTGGTTATACCATAATCCCGGTCAGATCCTGATCAAAGCTTCCAACGGGGCTTCTGATTTCGGAAATAAATTCGGACAGCCTCTCATCAATGGCAGTCTTTTTACTTTCGAACATCAGGAAAATGATAAACTTTTTGCTTTTGATAAAGTGGTGATGCTGGCCGGAGGTGTAGGGTATGCCAATGCCCGCGATGCGGAAAAAGCCGTACCGGAAGAAGGCGACCTCATCGTGGTGCTGGGAGGCGACAATTACCGCATTGGCATGGGCGGCGGTGCCGTTTCTTCCGTCGATACGGGAGAATACAGCAAAGGAACGGAGCTCAACGCCGTGCAGCGTTCCAATCCCGAAATGCAGAAAAGAGCCGCCAATGCCATTCGGGCCTGCATTGAATCGCAAAAGAACCCCATCATTTCCATTCATGACCATGGTGCCGGCGGTCATCTGAACTGCCTCTCGGAGCTGGTGGAGGATTCAGGCGCTGTTATCGATATCAAGAAACTTCCCGTCGGAGATCCTACTTTATCCTTCAAGGAAATTCTGGGAAATGAATCTCAGGAGCGCATGGGCATCGTTATCAAGGAAAAAGATTTTGATCTGGTTTCGAACATTGCCTCGAGAGAAAGATCACCTATTTATAAGGTAGGGACGGTAAAATCCGATCAACGGCTGGTGGTACAGGGAAATGAAAAGGATCTTCCGGTGGACCTGGATCTGGAATATCTTTTCGGGAAACCGCCCAAAACCGTGCTTACTGATGAGACGCAAGCCGTAAAATTCAGCGAGCTGGAATACGATCCCGCTCACTTTGATAAATACCTGAATCAGGTTTTGCACCTGGAGGGGGTCGCCTGCAAAGACTGGCTTACCAATAAGGTAGACCGTTCAGTAGGAGGAAAGGTTGCCATGCAGCAATGTACGGGCGCCTTGCAGTTGCCACTGAACAACCTCGGCATCATGGCCCTGGATTATAATGGCGAAAAAGGCATCGCTACCGCCCTGGGACACGCGCCGGCCCCTGCTTTGCTGGATCCGGAAAAAGGATCGCGGCTGGCAGTGATGGAGGCGTTGACCAACCTGGTATGGGCCCCCATCGAAAACGGACTCTCCGGGGTTTCGCTGAGTGCGAACTGGATGTGGCCTGCCAAAAATTCCGGAGAAAATGACCGGTTGTATCAGGCGGTGAAAGCATTGAGTGATTTCTCCGTGGCCCTAGGAATTCCCGTGCCTACCGGTAAGGATTCGCTGTCGATGACCCAGAAATACCCAGACGGTCAGGTGGTTTACGCCCCCGGAACCGTCATTGTTTCGGCTGTGGGAAGCGTGACGGATGTGAAGTTGGCGGTGACGCCTTATTTGAAACCCGAAAAGAAATCCCGGCTGATCTATATTGATTTTTCCAATGCCGCTTTTGCGCTGGGCGGCAGCAGCTTTGCCCAGGTCCTGGGGAAAGTGGGGACCGAAAGCCCCGATGCCCGGGATGCCGAATATGTACGAACGGTTTTCAATACATTACAGCACCTTATCCAGCAAGGATTGGTGCTGGCCGGTCATGATGTATCTTCCGGGGGACTAATCACCACCTTGCTGGAGATGAATTTCCCCAATGTCGACCATGGCATGAAACTGCGCCTGGATCGCTTCAGTGAAAAGGATTTTATCCGGCTCATGTTCAGTGAAAAACCCGCCGTGGTCATCCAGGTAAAGAACAAAAAGCTGGTGAAGACCATTCTCTCCCATGCGGGAATCAATTTTCGTGTCATTGGACGCATCAGCAAACGACATCATGTGGCCATCCGCCATCAAAAGAAAAAGATCAACCTGGATATCAACAAGCTTCGCGACGTATGGCGTGAAACATCGTATCTGCTGGATGCCAACCAAACAGCGGGTCAGCTGGCGCACGAGCGGTTCCAGAATTACAAGCGTCAGGATCTGTACTTCCAGTTTAACAGAAATTTCACCGGAAGGAAAGAAACCCTCGGCATTCTTCACCATCAGCAGGGTAAGAAACGGATGAAAGCGGCGATCATTCGTGAGAAAGGGGTCAATGGCGACCGGGAGATGGCCTATGCGATGTACCTCGCCGGATTTGATGTGAAAGACGTTCACATGACCGACCTGATCAGCGGCCGGGAAGATCTTTCCGACATCGGTTTCATCACCTTTGTCGGAGGATTCTCCAACTCTGATGTGTTGGGTTCGGCCAAGGGCTGGGCAGGAGCCTTCCTGTATAATCCCAAGGCCAAAAGGGCGCTGGAAAATTTCTTTCAAAGAGAGGATACCCTGAGCCTGGGCGTCTGCAACGGGTGCCAGCTGATGACCGAACTGAACCTCATTTATCCCGATCATCCGGAAAAACCGGTGATGCAGCACAACGACTCCGGAAAATTTGAATCCGGATTTGTGAATGTCAACATTCACGAAAACAATTCTGTCATGTTGCACAGTCTTTCGGGCAGCCGGCTGGGCGTGTGGGTTGCACACGGTGAAGGCAAATTCAGTTTCCCCTATTTTCAGGATAATTATCAGATCCCCATGACCTACAGTTATGATAAATATCCGGGCAACCCCAATGGTTCCGACTGGGCTACCGCTGCAATTTGCTCCAATAACGGACGGCATCTGGCCATGATGCCCCATTTGGAACGGGCGGTCTTCCCCTGGCAGTGGGCCAGCTATCCCGACCACCGGACTGCCGACCAGATTAGTCCGTGGATGGAAGCTTTCGTAAATGCAAGAAACTGGCTTGAAGCTCATTGGGAACTGTAAGAGCCGGCAACAACCCTTCTTTTTGTTTTATCTTTTCAGGTCCGTCTTTCGGCTAGACTGCCATCAGGTATTCAGGAAATTACGTTTTTATATGTAAAAAACTGTTTATTTTTTTTGTAAATAACCGCTTCGGGAAGAAATTTTTATAAATTAGCTCATTATTAACCAAATAAATTTACCATGAGAAAGATTACAATTTCGCTTTTAAGCATGTTGATGATGATCAATTTTGCTTATGCAGGGGGATTGGTGACCAATACCAACCAAAGTGCTGCTTGGTCGAGGATGTTGGTTCGCGATGCTTCTACCAGCATTGATGCTGTTTATTTTAATCCCGCTGGTCTGACAAAATTGGCGGACGGTTTTTACATTTCATTGAGCAACCAAAGTATATTTCAGACCCAGACTTTGGACATCAACCAGATTTCTAATGTTCCTTTCAACCAGACACATTTTACCGGAAATGTATCCGCTCCGTTTTTCCCGGATATTTATTTGGCTTACAAAACCGGAAAATGGGCGTTTTCTGTAGGCTTTAACGCCATCGGCGGTGGGGGTAGTGCCGAATTCAAGAACGGAATCCCCATGGCCGAAGTGCCCGTTGCCGGGTTGGTTCCCCAATTTGCCAGCCTGGGTGTTACCGGTTATTCCATGGATTCATACCTGAAAGGAACCTCCATGTATTTTGGTATCCAGGCCGGGATCTCCTATGCGATCTCTCCTGCTGTTTCTCTCTATGTGGGAGGCCGCTACAATATTGCCAGCAATTCCTATACAGGATACCTTAAAAATATTCGCTTTATCACAGCCAACGGACCCGTTGTCCCCGGCACTTATGTAGGGGGTATTGCCTCAAATTTCTCGGCAGCAGCCACAGGTCTGGGGGGTCTTGTTTCTGGAGGTGCAGGCGCTTATACGCTCGGCCAGGCTCAACAGGGGGGTGTACTTACTGCTGAACAAGTGGCGCAATTGGAAGCTGCTTTGTCTGCTGTCGGAGCTTCCTCTTCTGATTTTAGCTCCATGTCAATTTCGGATCTGAATACCAATTTTGGCGGAGCGCTTTCTGCGACGGCTACTCAATTGGGACAGGCTGCCGCTATGTTAGACGCTTCTCTGGGTGATCAGAATCTGGATGTAAAACAAAAAGGTTCAGGTTTTACTCCTATTGTAGGTGCTAACTTTTCATTCTTAAATAATGATTTGGATATCGGCATTAAATACGAATTCAAAACCAGTATGACACTTACCAATACCACGGCTACCGATCCGACGACCGGAATGCAGGAAGGTTTTTTGGTTGGATATAATGGAACGACTCCCGTTTACATGTATCCTAATGGTGCCAAAACCAATGCCGACATTCCTTCGTACCTCTCGATTGGTATCCGCTATAACCTGAGCAAGGTAGTGAGCCTGCAGGGAGGCTACCATTTGTATGGCGATCGCAAAACTGGCTGGACAGATGTTACCAATACGGTGGGAAGAAATTATCAGGAATTTGGCCTGGGAGCAGAATTCAACGTTTCCAAGAGATTGCTCGTGAGTGGCGGATATCTTTACTCCATGACGGGTGTCAACAGAGAATATCAGAGCGATTTGAGTTACAGCCTGAACGCAAGCACTGTCGGCCTCGGCGGCGCTTACAAGTTCAGCGATAAAGTGACCTTGCAATTGGGTGCTTACAAGGTTTATTACTCACCCAAGCAATACGAAGAAGTTACCATGTCAGGTGCAAATTATGTCGGTTACAACGAAACCTTCAACAAATCGACCTGGGCCATTGCCGTAGGTCTCGACTTTAAATTGGGAAAGAAAAGCAAAAAATAGTTGAACCGCATCCAAAATTTAAAAAGCCACGAAACGCAGTTTCGTGGCTTTTTTATTGTATAATTCCTACCTTTTCCCTGAAAATACTTTTGTTTCAAATCAACCGGCCTGGCTCCTTTTTTCTGTTTCAATCCTATGATTTATATCACATATTCCTGTTTACCAAAATCTTAAACCGGAAAATAAACCAGGTCATATCTTGGGTCCTGTCCCATTTTGTTTACTTTTGCCCTTCGATTTTAAAAAGGAAAAATGGATCTTCGAAAATATATACTGATCATCCTGTTGGGGATGATCAGCCTGGCCTCATACGGTCAAAGCGATACGGTGAATCTGTCGGAAGTAAAGATTGCTTCGCTGGCCAATGAAACGGTATTTAAAGGAACGACACAATTTATCCAGGTGATCCCAAGCCGGACCCTCAGCCAGGCGCCGGTCACCTATTTTGAAGACATTCTACTGCAGCTGGCAGGATTTGATCTTCGTGAACGCGGCGTCTTCGGGATGCAGGCCGATCTGAGCATTCGTGGCGGTACTTACGATCAGAACCTGATCATGATCAACGGCATTCCGGTGAACGATCCCCAGACCGGGCACAACAACCTGGACCTGGCGCTCACGCCGGGAGATATTTCCAAAATAGAAGTCATTCAGGGCCCTTCCGGCAGGTGGTTTGGTCCCAATGCCTTTTCGGGCGCCATCAACATCATTACCAAAAAACCGGTGGGAAACAACCTGGATGTGAATGTCTCGGGGGGACAATACGGGTTGTTCTCGGCTTTCCTTGCGGGAAATTACAGAACCGGAAAGATCCGGAATCATACCTCGGTGATGATGCGCAGTTCCAAAGGTTATCGCTGGGACACGGATTTTAAGAATTACGGTTTTTATCATCAGTCGGCCTACAGCCACAAGAGTACCACTGCTGCGTTGCAACTGGCATACCAGGACCGGGCCTACGGCGCCTATGGTTTTTATGCGGCAGAATATCCCGATCAGTTTGAGCATACCCGGAGTATTTTTTCCAGCCGGAATCTGAACACCGGCAAGAAGGTACGTTTCCACGGACAGCTTTCCTGGAAGCGGCTGTTCGACCGTTTTGAATTGTTCCGCCAGGG